>JBCCQM010000091.1:0-31040 GCA_039024335.1 Myxococcota bacterium | reverse complement strand
TGGCGGTGTCGCCAAAGCTTCCAGTACGCCCGGTACAGCTGCGCTTTGGCTCCTACCCAGGAGCGAAGAATCCGTCGCGATCCGCCGCGCCGGGTTGCACCACAGGCTGCTAGGGCTGGTGGCGCCAAGTGCAAGAGGCTTGGCGTCGATTGCCGGTGCTCGCCGTGGCTCGGCGCGGTATCTGTGATGCAGGGCTCCGCACCGGCCAATGACTGCGGGAGATGACAGCGAGCGCTTCGAACGGGGGCGATCCGCGTGAGGACGACGCAGGACCGCGGCGGCACACGTTTGCGGTTCCGTCGCCTGCTCATGTTGCTCGCCGTCGTTGCGATGAGTGGCTGCGTCGGGTTTGGGCGGACGCCTCGGCGGGCTGAACGCGCCGCACTGCGAGCGTCGCCACAGTTCGAGGGCCGGACGTTTCACAACCCCGAGCCGATGTTCGTGGACTTCTGGGGGGCGTTGGGAGGGTCGTCGCGAGGGGTCGTGTCGACCCCTGAAGCACCGCTGCCGGTCGTGTCGAGGACGGCCGACTCGTTTGGGCAGCCTCCGCCGTCGGGGCTTCGCGTCACCTGGCTCGGTCACTCGAGCATCTTGGTCGAGATCGGAGGGAAGAGGGTTTTGACCGACCCTCACTTCGGACCCCGCTCATCTCCGTTTCGAGGCGTCGGCCCGAAGCGCTGGTACCCCTCACCGCTTCCGCTTGAGGACGTTCCCGCGATCGATGCCGTCCTCATCTCGCATGACCACTACGACCATCTCGACCACACCACGATCCGGCTGATCGCGGGATGGCAGACTCGCTTCATCGTTCCGCTGGGCGTCGGAGGGCACTTGCAGCGCTGGGGAGTGCCCGAGGAGCGGATCGTCGAGGTCGACTGGTGGGACGAAGTCGAGATCGACGCGCTGCGAATCGCGTGCGTGCCGGCCCGGCATGCATCGGGGCGCCGGCTGGTGACGCGCGACCGGACGCTGTGGGCTGGGTACGCGCTGCTCACCGACGAACATCGCGTCTACTTTTCGGGTGATACAGGCTTGTTTCCGGGGCTCGAGACGATCGGGGAGCGCTACGGACCCTTCGACTTGACGATGATCGAGGTCGGTGCCTACGACGAGGCCTGGCCCGACTGGCATCTCGGTCCGGAGCAGGCCGTCCTCGCGCACTTGATGGTGCGCGGCCGGGCGCTGCTGCCGGTGCATTGGGGTCTCTTCAAGCTCGCGCCCCATGCGTGGACGGAGCCGATCGAGCGCGTACTCGTGAAGTCGAGCGACCTTGGCGTGCCGGTCGCGACGCCGCGTCCTGGAGAGAGTCTCGAGCTCGCGTCTGTCTCGGAGACCAAGCGCTGGTGGCCCGACGTTCCGTGGCAGCGTGCATCGGAGCACCCGATTCGCGCCACGAAGAACGGCGACGAGGACGAGCGGATGGTGGTCGACGTTCCTGCGGTTCCCGACCTGTGAACTCGACGCCGACGGCCCTACTCTGGGGTGCGACTGTGGTTGGAGAGCCATGCGCGGGCCTCGGAGAGGCCGCCTTGCTGGGCCTTCGTACCGGATTCCCAGTTTTCGATCGCGGCTCGAGCGAGCGCGCGCGCTTCGTCGAACTCGCCGAGATCCCAGCGAAGCTTCGCGAGGGCGAAGCGAACCTTGGCCTGCACGAACGATTTGACGTCGGAGTTCAGCAGGGCGACCGCACGCGTGAGGTGCTCGTTGGCTTGCCCGAGGTCCCCGCGCTCGTGGGCGATTTCGCCGAGGCCGAAGAGCGCCTCGGCTCGGAATGGGTCTTCGGGTCCGACGTGCTCGAGTCGCCAGCCGTTGGCCTCGGTGAAAACCTCTGCCGCTTGGTCGAGGTGCCCCGCGCGCTTGAGGGCGGAGCCAAGGTTCATCGCACCGTAGAAGGTGGACTTGGATTCGACGCCGAGGGCCTTGCGTTTGATCCTCAGGCTCTCCTCGTGGCTGTCGATCGACTTCTCGTACATGCCCAGCTTCTCCTGGGCGATGCCGATGTTGCTCAAGAACGAAGCGACGTTGACGTGGTCGGCTCCGAGGACCCTGCGCATCGGCTCGAGGCCAGCCTCGAACTCCGCTAGCGCTTCATCGGTCCGTCCGAGTGCGTTGAGCGTGCGGCCGATCTCGTTGTGCATGGCGATCGTATTTCGATTGTCGGCAGGCGCTCGGTCTCGAAAAATCGCCGCTGCGCGCCGGTACGCTGCGAGGGCCGACTCCTCGTTTCCACGGCCCGACTCGACTCTGGCGAGCGCCACCTCGGAGAGCGCGTTGGAGGTGTGCTCTTTGCCAAGTTCGGCTTGTCCGAGGGCGAGCGCGCGGCGAGCCGCGGCTTCCGCTTCGTCGTAGCGGCCCTTGCGGACGTAACACGTTGCCAGGGTGCTCAGCACCTCGATGTCCTGCGCGTCGAAGGGGAGGTCGTGCTCTTCGGTGAGCGCGACGGCGGCCTCCAGCGTCTCGATGGCCGCGGCGTCGTCCCCCGCGGCGCGATCGAGCTTTCCGCGGACCACAAGCAGTGGTCGCACGTAGAGCGGGTCGTCTCCGTTGCGTGCGACGACTGCCTGCAGCCGGTCCGTGGCAGCACGGGCTTCGTCGAGTCGATCCATGTGGAAGCCGACGACGTAGATCAGTCCCCGAAGCGCGGCCATCAGCGCGAGGTCGTCGCCGGAGGCCTCGGCTGCGAGGACACCAGCCTTGGCGATCTTCAGCGCATCTTCGGGTGCTTGCCCGGTGTTGGTGAGCAGCAGCGCGTGTTGCACCTTGGCACGCGACGCGAGGAGGGATGCTCCGATCGCCTCCGCGGCCGCGCCCGATTCGATCAGGCTCGACTCGAGACCGTTCATCTGGCCGAGGGCGGCTGCGGTCGCCGCCCAGTCCAGGCTCGCCTCGATGCGCTGCATCTCGGCGCGAGCCTGCGGATCGCTCAGAACCTCGGCGCGCCGAAGATTGACGGTGTTCGACTCACATTTCGTCAGGGTCGGAAGCCTGCCGATGGAGAGCGGCGCGCCGGTAATGACGGCTTTGTCGGCGGCTAGCGCGATCGTCAGCCAGCCATCGAGCGCGGCCAGGCTGCGCTCGTAGCAGAGGAAACGCGAGAGCAAGACGACGTCGCTCGCCTCCTTGCGCACATGCGTGGCCTCGCAAGCATCGCGGCGCCCCGCGGTCCAGCGTTCCACGTACTCGTCGAGCTTTGGGCTGATGACATCTGCGACGTCGCGGCCGAACTCGCCGTCGACTTGTTCGAAGCGGGTCGCGAGCTCAGCGGCGACGTCTTCGTTCCACCGCTCCTTCGCACCCGTTTCGACGCCGTCGCAGCGGGATGTCATTCGTTGCGACACCGCGACCGTACTCGCCACTGCGGCCAAGACTGCGGCGCCGCCCAGCCAAAGCCACGTGCGGCGCGGGCTTGCGGGAGGCTCGCGCAGTGCGTCGAGCAGCTCGGTCATGGACTCGAAGCGCTGCTCTGGCTTGCGACTGAGGCCCCGCAGTACGGCCTTGTGAACCCGGGCAGGAACGTCGCCGGTCGATGGCGGCACCTCGATCTCGCCGGTGAGGACGCTGTCGACGAGCTTCGCCAGCGAATCGCCCGAGAACGGACGCTGGCCGTAGAGGGCTTGGAAGAGCGCGACGCAGAACGAGAACTGGTCCGATGCGGGGCCGACTGGCCGGCGGGACATCTGCTCGGGGGACATGTACGCCGGGGTCCCGATCATCGCGCCGGTTCGCGTGAGCCGGTCGCCCGACGTCAGCGACGGCACGCTTGGTGGGCCGTCCTCCGAGGACGTGTTGTCGTCGGCCTGGTTCGCGAGCCCAAAGTCGAGCACGACGACACGACCCTCGGTCGTCACCATCGCGTTCGCAGGCTTGAAGTCTCGGTGGACAAGGCCGGCGTCGTGGGCCGCGGCGAGGCCTTCGCCAGCTTGGATGAAGGTGGAGACGATTGTCCGCCAAGGCGGCGGCTCATCCCGCCACCGCCCCATCCTCCCCATCCTCTGTCCCAGGGTTGTTCCGTCGACGTACTCCATCGCGACGAACACCGAGCCTTCGTAGGAGCCGACATCGAACACGGACACCACATTGGGGTGCACGAGCCGGGCGAGAGCCTTCGCTTCGCGCTGCAGCCGCGCAGTCCGTCGCTCGTTCCACCCGCCATCGCCCCCGTTGAGGATCTTGATCGCGACCTTCCGGTCCAGGTCTGGGTCGTAGGCCGCCACCACGATCCCCATCCCTCCCGCGCCCAGCCGCTCAAGCACAACGTACCGTCCCAGGGTTACGCCACGTCGAAGGCCGCTGGAGCGGGACGATCCTGCTCCTTCGTCGCCGGCGGGCGTTTCGCCCTGTTGGGACGACCTGCCGACCAGCGTGTCGGCTTCAGCATCGGAGGACACTAGGACCACCAGTCTACCCGGGGACTTCGGACCCAGGGTTGTTTCTGCGATTGCGACGGTCGCAAGGCCCAGACGCGGACTCAGCCGGAATTTCAGGCGCTCGCGGGCAACTCGACGCGGCACTCTGTACGGAGCCGCGGCTTTTTTCAGCGTGATCCCCGATGCCGCGGCGCGGACAACCAGCACAAGCGGACGAGTACTTGGCTCGCCTACGACACTATCTCGGGCGAACGACTATTGACCGGCAACCACGACGCCGTAGCGTCGGGCGAGGAGATAGGTCCCTCGCGGGAAGACGACGTCTCGTATCCCGGCCTCGAACCGAAGGCGCGCGGAGCGATAGGCTTCGAGGAACGCGACGTATCGCCGGAGAGCTTCCACGCGGGCCGGTTTGTTCTTGCCGGCGACCGTGGGGCGGATACCCCGTCGTTGCGAGGGACGTTTCGGCGCTCGATGAACGGGCTGATTTCGAACGCGCTTCATACCAAGGAACCCGCGCCCGTCTGCTTGCCGAGTTGCCGCGAAGGCGTAGCTCCTCTCCCGGGCTCGCTGGCGAAGTCGATCACGCGCTTCGGCGTCGCTCAATTCAGGGTAGAGCGCAGCGGGCCGAACCAGCGTGAGGACCTCTTCATCGCGGACCGTGCTCTTCGATCTTCGGAAGAACCCTTCCGGCCGACGAATCCGCTTGGACTCACCGTACTCGAGGCTCCAGCTACAAACGCCACCCCAGTACTCGGGCAGCTTGACCAGCCCCGCTTTGACGACGTTGCACAACGTGTACAGGCACTCGGCCTCGATCGCGTCTCCATCCACCAGCGTGACGGCGTTATACGAGCCGGGCGCAAAAAACGACTCCCACCGTCCAAGGCTCGCGTTGACAGCTCGAGCGACGAACTGATTGAGCTCTCGGAAGAACTCGGGCCGGTTGCCGTGAACGTCGGTCAGGACCACGTGGTAGTGATTGCTCAATACCTGAAACTCATGGATTTGGACCCCTGTGAGACGTGCGGCTCGGGCGAGGCAGAACAGAAAGAGCTGGTCCGTCAGCGCAGAAGGTCGAAGGAAGAATCGCTGCTCACTACACCGCCGTGTACCCATCACGACATCGCCGGCCTGAATGAACCGAGGCCTGCTCACGACGCGAATCCTCTATCGTTGGGGGGCCTGCAAGCGGGCGCGGCACGCCAGCTCGCGTCAGGTGTTCGATGGTTCGACGACGTCATTACGGGTTCCGAAGAGCAAGAACTCGTCCAGTTCCTTCGCTCCGAAAACGACCTGATTTCGGTGGCTCCCCGAAGCCTGGTCTCCGCCTGGCCAGCGTGTGGGCCATCGAGCTGGCCAAGCTGGCCAGATCTGCGTGGAGTCGACTCGAAGCAACAACCCTCGGTCGGGCTGTGGGGCTGGCTGTGGGGCTGGCTGTGGAAGCAACAACCCTCGGTCGGGCTGTGGGGCTGAAGCAACAACCCTCGGTCGGGCTGTAGGGCTGTGGGGCTGTGAAGCAACAACCCTCGGTCGGGCTAGGCGAACTCATTCTCGACCACTACTCGACGTACCTTGGAGCGTTCCGCGGGCACCACGCGTTTCGAGAGGGAGACGATTCGCCGCAGATACAGGTGCTGGAATATCGTGGCGTTGTTCCGGGGTGCAGGGTCCTTGCTACGCTCGGCTTTGGCAGGTTCTCGCTCGCGGCTGGATCTCGATTCCTACAAGTCGTCGCGGCCGTGGCAGACCCCTCCGAAGGGGTTGAGGACTTCATGGGGCGCGCGATGTATGCGATCGCGAAACGGGGCCTGTCGCTGGAGATTGGAATGAGTTTCGGGGGGCTCGAGGGGGCATCGCCGCGGTTTGCGAAGGACTCCGGAAAGTCAGGACTCTATTTCTGTGAGCCTTTCCCCTTCCACGAGCAGTTTCGCTTTCCCACTGGCAGAGGTGTCGGGGCCGAGCTGTTGATGGCAATTCCGATTGCAAAGAGTGAGCGCGAGTTCCTGAAGCGGTGGGGGGCGGTGAGGTTCGAGTGCCTTCTCGAAGGCGAAGACGTCGACGTGTTCGACTCGACGCGGACTCCGGTGGTGTGATCGCCGGCTCGACCTGCTGGAAGGGAACTGCCACGTGAACAGCAAGAACGCCCGTTTGATGGCGCTTCGGACTCAGCACTGTGAGCCGCACGCGAGAGAAGCTCTGGTATGGAATGAATACGAAAGAACGTAAGGAGCGGTTTCTCGAGGGCCTCGCACGTGACGCAGACGCGAAGCCGGCGGAGTTCGGTTTCAAGCGAACGCCTCGTTCGACCAGGTACGTACGGGAGGTCGACGGAGTCAAACAAGGGGTCGACGTCGGCTTGCAGTTCCCACGTCGGATGGCGGACTTCATCGCGGAGTCGAACCCGGTCGTCTCCCTCGCATTCAGGGAGAAGCGCGACTTCCTTGGGAGAATGGAGACGGCCACTGGGCGTCTCCGGCCCCGTGTGGATTATAGCTACCCGATGGGATACGCGAGTACGGCTAACGCGTACGTAGTCTGGCAGTTGTTTGAGGACACGGAGATGGACGCGTTCGTTTGCTCGGTCGCTGAGGGTGTTGTCCGTCTAGGTATTCCGTTCTTCGATAGCCACCGAAGCATCGAAGACGTCGCCGGGGCTGTGGGCGGAGCGTGGATTGGCGACAAACAAGTTAGATTGGTGGCCGCTTGCATGCTCCATGTCGGCCGGCCTGAGGAGGCACTCAAGCTCATCGAAGCGCGCTTCGGCCCACCCTCGAAGAAGCGACGACGAGAGCCCGAGAAGCTTGAGGTGCTCGAAGCGGAGGCTCTGGTCGCGTTGGGTCGCTAGCCCGAGCGTTCGCAACGAAACCTCGGCTCGTACGTCTCTATCCCTGATGCCCAACTCACCCCGGCCGTGGTTGCTGCGTTCCCTCTTCGCGGGCTTCGTGGCCGCCGCGGTCGGTGTGGGTGTGGGCTGGAGCAATTACTTCGCGCTACCCGGCGCGATGCGGATCGACTGGTCGGCGATGCTGCCGGTCGTGGTGGCGTTCGGGGGGCTTTGCGGGCTGTTGACGGGGCTGGGCCTCGGAGGCGGGATGTCGTGGGTGGCCCGCAAGGATGGGGCAGACGTGGGGGCGGTACGCCTGACGGTGGGAGCCACGGTCGGGGCGGTGCTTGCCTGTACGGTGCCCGCGACGCTCGGTATCGCGGGGTTTGCCCACGTGAACGCGCCGTACGCGGGGACGGCAAACATCTTGGGGTCGACGCTGCTCGCGTCGGCAACGTTCGTGGCGCTTTTCGCACCTTCGCTGCATCGGGAGCCGGGACTGCGCTGGCTGCCGCGGCTGGGCCTGGCGACGGGTGCGTCCGCGCTGACGACAACAACCCTGGGAACGCTCGTTTGGCTGCTCGCCGACCAGCTAGCGCTGCTGCCGAGCTTTCCGGAGATGGCGATGGCAGCCGAGCGTATCGGTCTCTGGCGTTTCTCCGCGGTTGTCGCCGCCGGCCTGTGCGCGGCCTTGGGTGTCTTCATGGGCCTCGCGACGTGGGTCTACCTGACCGTCGCGCTCGCCGTGCAACGGCGCTGAGGGACAGGTCGCCTCTGACCCAGTGTTGTTCGCCGGCTGGTGAAGGCCGGAATAACCCTGGGACGGAACGAACTCCCCGAGGACCGGAACAACCGTGGGGCGGACCGACCCGCATCGTGAGCCACCGACCACCCTGGGACCGACGACCGGCGACGGCTGAAACAACCCTGGGACCGACCCGACCCGGGGGACCGACGACCGGCTACGGCTGAAACAACCCTGGGAGCGACCCGACCGGGAACCCTAAATAACCCTGGGACCGACCGGAGGACTCGAGACCCGAGCCGGAACAACCCTGGGAGCGACCCCGCCTACACTTTATCCAGCAGCGCGAGCTTGCGAGCCTGGAACTCCGACTCGGTCAGCAGACCGCGGTCGCGAAGGTCGGTGAGCTTGCGAATGCCCTCGGCCAGGTCGCCGGCGGTCATCGAGCCCGAGGAGCTCTTGTGCGCGCCCGGCTCGGAGGCAGCCGGGGAGGCAGGCTCGGCACCCGGTGCGGGCGCGGCACCGGGCGACGGTGGTGCGGGGTTCGGTTGCTGCGCGGCGTACGGGTTGGCCGGCGGCGGCGGTCCGGGGTAGCCGGCAGGACCCTGGGGCGGAGCGCCGTACGGGCTCGCGCCGCCAGGACCCTGGGGCGGGGCCCCATACGGACTCGCGGGGGGCGGCGCGCCGTACGGGCCAGGTGGCGGCGCACCGTACGGATTCGGCGCCGCGCCAGGAGCCGCACCATACGGAGGTGCGGCGGGCGGGGGCGCGCCGTAGCCGGGCGGGGGCGCGCCATACCCTGGGGCGCCGTACGGCGGCGGTCCGCCGTAGGGGTTCGGCTGCGGGCCGTACGGATACACGGCGCCGGGCAGGGCACCGGCGAAGGTCCGGGCGCGCAGGCGGCGTTGCTCGGCGGCGGCTTTCAGCGCCGGTCGCTTCACCAGGTACACCGGCAGCGCGATGAACCACAGGAACAGCATGAAGAAGAACCAGCCGGCGGGGCCGGGGGCGAAGCCGGGGACGTCGTCCTTGTCGTAGCCCAGGTTGGACGCGTCCACCGCTACGCCAATCGACATCAACAGGAGGAAGAACCCACCCATGGACCGGCGAGTGTAGAGCACATCGCGGGACGGCGTCAGGGAACGCCCGCGAAGCGGCGAGATCTGGCCGCGGTCACTCTTTGACGATGCTGCCGGCTCGGTCGTCGCCGGGCAGCACGCGCAGCCACTCGGGCTTGAGCGTGGCCACGTCCCGCGCGCCGGCGGCCGGCACCACGGCATGGGCCAGCCCGCTGTTCGACATGAACGCGATGACGGCAGCGTCGCCAGCCTGGATGCGCTTGCTCAGCGCGGGCTCCATCATGAGTCGACCGACGCGGCCGTTGATCTGCGGAAAGTGAAACGGCGCGCAGCTCTCGCTGGGCACGCCCTTGGGGTCGAGCCGCGCCTTGTCGACCCAGCGCCGCACGGCGTCGTAGATCTCGCCCGTCTTGGCGTCCTTGAGCGCGGCGACGTTCAGCGGTCGCACGCCGCTCTTACCGGGCGCACCGGACTTCTTCTTCCGCTTACCCTTCTTGCGGTTCTTCTTCTGCGCTTCGGCACGCGCGATGTCGTCTTGGCTGACCAGCCCCGCGGACGCGAGCTTCGCTTTGAGGTCGAGCATCGAGCTACGGAGTGTAGCGCTCGAAGCTCCCCCGTCGATCGCGCGCAACGCACGAAAAAAGGGCCCCGCGTCGTCGTGGGGTGGGGAGAGTGACGACGCGAGGCCCCGAACCAGGGAAAGGAAGTCCTGCTACAGCGTGATGACGGCTTCGACGACGCGCCCGACGTCGACCTCGACGGTCTCGGCGCTCGCGGGCGCGGTGAAGTACTCGCCTTGGTACTCGGCGATGACGGTGCCGTCCGCGTCGTACGCGGTCCAGCGGCGGACCGGCTCGCCTTCGTCGAAGCCCTCGGCCGGCGCGCTGAGGATGCCCTCGTGTCGCTCGATGGTGGCGGTGTACTCCTCGACCGCGAAGTCATCGGGGCGCGCGTCGGGGGCGAGTGCCGCGATGCCGAACAGCTTGGTGTCCTGGGCGTCGTGGCGCCAGTCGCAGTGGACGTGGCTGTTGTACTCGACCAGCTTGCCGCCGTTGGAAGTGCACTTGCCCTCGAGGCTGTTGATGCTGGTCGACAGCGGCTTGATGTCGAAGGCGTCGCCGTACATGTGGCGCGACTTGCTGGCACCGCCGACGCCGGCGTTGTAGCTGGGCGAGCGATAGCCCGAGTTGATCCGGAGCGAACCCGCCGAGTCCCGCATGGCTTGCAGGCGCTCGACCGCGTGCGGTTGTACGATGGCGTATCGACCTTTGGCCCGCGTCGCGATCTCGCCGAGCGTGAAGTTCGGCGCGATCTTGGTGCTCTCGTCCACCTGGTCGAGGTCGATGTACGCGACCGGCTTGCGGTAGTTGTTGTTCAGCGGGGAGGGGTAGTTGTAGCCCGAGGGCGAGCCCGGGAACGCGAGCGGGAAGCAGACGCTGTTGTCACGATCGGGGCCCAGGAAGCACAGGTCGTTGGGGCTGGGCGCGTCGCCGTCGTCACCCGCGTCGTCGTCACCATCGTCGTGCTCCGAGTCCCCGCACTCCTCTTCGTTGGCGACCACGCTGCACTCGCGCGCAGCGTCGGGGCAGCAGTCGCCGTTGGCCGCACACTCGGCATCGCAAAAGCAGCCCGTCGGCGCTTCGCCACCGCAGTAGCCCACGCAAGAACCCTCGAACGCGCTCTGCTCGCGCCCGTCCTGCTCCGCTGGCCCATCACACGCGGTGAGCAGGCCGAAGAGGGAGGCGACGATGATTGCGGGGGAGAGGTTGGCCTTCACGATTGCGTTCCAGCCTTGATGTGCAACCTGACCCCCTAGTGGTTCCCCGCTCGCACGCAGCTGTCTGCGCCGTAGTGAATCTCACGGAATGGACGCGTCACCGCGCGCGACCGCCTCGAGCATGCGCTCGATGAACGGCACCTGCGCGGCGATCATCTTGACCCGGGCCATCTGTGCACCGAAGAACGCGACGCGGTCCACTTCGGGGAACGAGCGTCGTCGGCCCGAGCGTGGCGGCCACTCGATCTCGTACCGCTCGCTGCGAAGCTTCGAGGGGTCGGCGTCACCGAAGAAGGCCCAGCCGTGAACGATCTTTCCGCTCTTCTGTCGGATCTGTCCGAGCTCGACGAATGGACCGTCGGTGGGATCGAAGCCGGTCTCTTCGCGGAACTCGCGACGCGCCGCCTGCATCGGCGTCTCGCCCTCCTCGATCGCGCCCTTGGGCATCGTCCATGCGCCCGCGTCCTTGCGGGAGAAGTACGGACCTCCCGGGTGCGCCAGCAGGAACTGCAGGCCCGCATCACGACGGCGACACATCAACAAGCCGGCGCTCACCTTCGGCATTGCGGTCCCGATGCTATCGAGATCGCAGAGACCCCGCCATGCCTCTGGTACACGTGGGGCGACATGCCCCGCGCTCCGCTCGATTCCGCGGCGACCCGCGCCGCATTGCGGCGGCTGTACCGCGACGTCGATGGGTTCGACATCGCGAAGAGCCAGGAGCGCCGCATCGCCAAGGCCAAGAGCAGCGCGACCTACGGCGAGATCATGCCGGCGGCGACGCTGCAGCTGCTCGACGATCTCGCCCTGGGACCTGACGACACGTTCATCGATCTCGGCAGCGGGGTCGCCAAGGTCGTGCTTGCCGCCGCCATCGGGACGGCGGTCGGTCGCGCGGTCGGGGTGGAGCTCGCCGCCGACCGTCACGAGCGCGCGTGCACGGTCGTCGAGCAGGCGCGCGCGCACAAGCTGATCGGTCGCAACGCGGTCGAGCTGCGTCGAGAGAACATCCTCACCACCGACCTGAGCGGAGCGACGGTCCTGTACACCTGCTCCACGGCGTTCCCGTACTCGTTCACGCATCGCCTCGCGCAGCGAATCGGCGGACTCGGCCGCGCGCTCACGTTCGTCACCCTGCAGGAGCTCGACACGCTGCCGAACTTCACGCTCGACCGCGTGCTGCGGCTGGACATGTCCTGGGCCCGGCGCCGCAAGGTCCACGTGTACCGGGTCGAGGCCTGAAGCAGCGAGACCCGCGTCCGCGCGCCCTCACGTGCGTCTGCAGCCACCTAGACCCCGTTCTGCGGGGCAATGACGCGGGGCGCTTGCCTTCGGCGCGATGCGGTTCCACAGTGCGCATTCGCCGTGGAAGAAGTCGAGCTCAAGCTGATCGCTGGTCCGTCGTTCGACCCCGCCGCCTTGCAGGAGCGGCTCGCTTCGATCGGAACGATTGCCGCATCGAAGTCGTTCAAGCAGCGAGACGACTACCTCGACACGCCCGCCGCGGAGCTCGTCACCCTCGGCCTGTCCGCGCGCGTGCGCTCCAAGGAAAAAGGCCAAACGGTCGACGTGAAGCCGGTGCCGATCGCGGCGGATCTGGTCATGCGTCGCAGCGAACTCTCGGCGCCGGTCTCGAAGAAGGGCGACCCGGGTCGCACGCTCCGCAAGCTGCTCGCGCGCATGCTCGGCGTGGCGCTCGACGGCACGGCCGCGGTGGTGCTCTCCATCGAGACGCAGCGGGTCCTGCACGAGCTCGAGATCGACGACAGCCGCGTCGAGGTTTGCTTCGACACCGTGCGCGTGCTCGATGCCGACGGCAACGAGGGCGGGCGCTTCGTCGAGATCGAAGCCGAGCTGGCCGCGGGCGACGAGGTGGTGCTGCACCGCATCGGTGAGGTGTTCTCCGCGCTCGACCTCAGCCCCTCGGGCAAGAGCAAGTACGTGCGCGCGCGTGGCCTGCTCGGGCTGCCCGCCTATCGATGGGGCGTCGACGCGCCGAGCTTCGACCTCGACACCGACATCGCACAGGTCGCACGTGCGGTGTGCCGCCAGCAGCTTCAGCTGGTCCGCAACTACGAGCCGGGCACGCGCATTGGCCTCGACACCGAGCACCTGCACAAGATGCGCGTCGCGACCCGTCGCCTTCGCACCGCGCTGCGCGTATTCGAGGACGCCTTCTCGGGGACCGAACGCCGCGCAATGAATCGCGGCTTTCGCTGGCTCGGCCGCCGCCTCGGCGCGGTCCGGGACCTCGACGTCGCGGTGCTGGCTCTTCCTTCGTGGCGCCGCCGCTTCGGGCCGGAGCCGGTCGAGGGCTGGGACGGGCTGGCCGAGCGCCTCGACGTTCGCCGCACCCGGGCGCGTCGCGACCTGATCGACGCGCTCGACAGCACGCGCTGGGCCGAGCTCGCCGAGACTGCCGACGAAGTCTTCGAGGCCGACGACGAGGCTCGCGGTGCGCTGCGAGGTTCGATCCGCGCGCTGCTCGACCTCCGGCTCACCGCGTTCGAGGACGGCGTGGCCACGTTCACGCGAACCCAGAGCCTCGAAGACGCGCACGAGCTGCGCATCCTCGGCAAGCGCCTGCGCTACACGGTCGAGTTCGTTCGGCCTGCGCTCGACATCGACACCAAGCCGATGCTCAAGCGCCTGAGCACGTTCCAAGACGAGCTCGGCGCCCTCCAGGACGCCGCCGAAGCCGGTGCGTTCGCGCTCCGGGAATTCGAGGAGGACGGCGACCCCGCGACCGCCTTCGCGCTCGGCACGCTGCGTGGATCCGCGCGACTCGAGGCCGAGCAGGCACGCGGTCGTGTCGACGCCGCCCTTGCTGCGCTCGACGCCGGAACGCTGATCGAGGGCCTTCGCAAGGCTCTCCCGCCCGCGTGAAATCAGCCTGATGTGCCCACATCGGGGTCGTTTGTCGCAGGCTCCTAGAGTCGCCATGGCTTTTTCCAAGGCGGGCTCCGATCGGAGGGCCCCCGAGTGTCGGCCCGATTTCAGCGATTCGCGCTAACTGTGCGAACTCACGTGATCGGGCTTCCGCCACGAGCTTGGCCAGCCTCTTGCTCCTCTGTGTGACGTGCTCATGACCCGTCGGTCCAACATGAATCGTGCGCTCGTCCTGGCCGCCTCTCTCCGCCGTCGCGGCAAGCGCGGTGCTCCGCAGACGCCGAGCAACGCGCCGAAGGCGGAGATCGAAGGCATCGCGTTTGCCGGGGCCACGATTCGTTCGGGCGGCGTCGCGGTGGCGAAGATCCGCGGGCGGAACCTCAACGCGGCCGACGTGCGCTGCGAGGCGATGAGCAAAGGCTTCATCCTCGACGTGCTGCCCGACTACACGGTGCAGTCCGAGGGCGAGGAGCTGGTCCTGGCGATGCGCGTCTTTCGACGCATCGGTACGCCGCGCGCCCTCTGCTTGGTGCGCGTGACCATCGGCTCCACCAGCGCGGTCGGCTCGATCACCGTTCGCGTTTGACGACCTCTGAGCCGCAGCCCGGCGCCTCCGTCGACCAAGGTCCTTTCAAGGGCGGCGATGGGTGCGTCGGGCTGGACTCGGGGCGTTATCGTGCGCCCATGACCGATGCATCACCTCAGCACGTGACGGGACTCGAGGGACTGCAGTCGATCGTGGGCACGACGCTCGGACCGAGCGCCCCCGTCCGGCTCGACACCGCCACCGTCCAAGCGTTTGCCGACGCGACGGGCGACCATCAGTGGATTCACGTGGACGCCGAGCGGGCGGCGAAGGAAGGACCCTGGGGCGGACCCATCGCCCACGGCTACCTCGTGCTCAGCACGCTGCCCGTGCTGCTGTTCGAGAAGCTGCTCGTCGTCGACGGCTTTGCGGCGATGATCAACTACGGCCTCGACAAGCTCCGCTTCCCCGCGGTCACGCCCGTCGGGGCCGAGGTCCGACTGCGTGCCGTGCTCGAGAGCCTCGAGCCGAAAGGCGCCGGCCACCTGGGGCGCTTTGGGTTGTCGTTCGAGGTGGAGGGGTCGGCCAAGCCGGTGTGCGCTGCGACGGCGCTCATCGTGTTCAACCCCTGAGATGCTTAGCGACGAACTCCGCCGGCTCGTCGATGCGAGCGCGGCGGAGTCGTCGTGCGTTCGGCTTCAGCTGATGGCCGGGCGCTGCCACATGCGCGTCGACTCGTCTTCGGAGAAGTCGCGCCCGCGCGAGGCCTGGCGCAGCCGCGCGGCGAGGCCGGGCCCCTTGAGCGGCGGCAGCTTGTCGAGCTTCTTGCCGCCGCGCTTCGGCGAGGGTGCCGGCGCGATGCTGGCCAGCTTCTTGGCGATGGTCGCGATCGGCTTGGCGGCCTTCTTCGGGCGCGGGGGAGCCTTGACCGAGATGCGTGCCTTGGCAGCAGGCCGAGCCTTGGGCGCTGCCTTGGGCGCTGCCTTGACCGACGGGCGAGGCGCGGCGGCGACGGGCTTGGCTTTCACCGACGGTCGTGCAGCGGGCTTGGTGGCCGCCGAGGGACGCCATCGCGGGGCCGCAGAAACCTTCGAGATTCGCGCCGGTCCCGACGGGCGCTTCTTCTTGGGCGGCGGGGGCGGTGCCGCGGCCTCGAGCAGAGGCGAGCGCCGGACCATCGGAGCGTTCGGTGGACTGGTGATCCGGCGGTTCGCGCTGGCCGCGGGTGGCGGCGGCGGCGTGGTGCGAGGCGCCGAGGCCTGGGGGACGATGAAGGGCGGCCGACTCGTGGGCTCCGCCGGAGGTGCCGGTGGAGGCGCCGGGGCGCGGAAGGCCTCGGCAGCGTCGCGGATGAGCATCGCCTCGTCGTGGTCGCCCGCGGCCTCGTAGGAGCGCGCGAGGTTGTCGAGACGCTGGGCCGCCATCTCGACCCGACCGGCGGCGGCCTCGAGCTCGGCCACGTCGATGTGCAGGTCGAGTCGGCTGGGCGCGATGGCCAGGGCTTTGGTCATCAGCGTGAAGGCGGCCGGCATCGTGCCCTGCTCGGCGTACCGCTGTGCGTGCTCGACGAGGTGGTCGACGGCGCGGTTGCTGTCGCCCGCCACGTTGGCGCAGTCGGCCAAGCCGAGATGCGCGCGGACTTCGTCCGGGTCGATGCTGAGGATCGCGCTGTACGCGCCCTCTGCTTCGGCAATCCGTCCAGCGCTCAGATGCGCGCCCGCACGCGCAAGGGGTCTATCCGTCCGTCCCACGGAAAGAAGGACACCACATCAACGTGGAATTCCGCACGCTGGATCCACAAATCCCACCTCTAGGGTCATGTGGGTTCCGGATCTGGTGCAGGCCCACCGTGCGTTCGATCAGCATGCGCATGGCCCGCGACCGTGGGTTCAATCTTGGGCCGGTTCGGCCGATGGCTGTCCCATGCCTGCCGAACCGGTCTTGGTGCGTCCACCCATCCAGCTTTCCGCGCCCGAAGACCTGCGGCTGCGCGACGTCGCCCGGCTCAACGTGGACATCGCGATCGAGGTCGCCGAGGGCGCGTCGGTGATTCGGCTCGTCGGGCCCCGGACCATGACCGAGGGCAGCCGCATCGCCCTGCAGGGTCTGGCGGACCGACTCGGCGAGCGAGGCGTCGAGCTGCAGATGCAGAGCAGATAAGCTCTCACGCGCATGGGTCCGGACCACGCCGCGCTGCTCGAGGCCTTTCGTGGCGCGTTGCACGACGAGGTCCGCGCCGCGCTGGACGCATCGGGCGACGCCGCTGCCGTGCAGCAGTGGCTGGTGGCGTGGGTCCGCGTGGGCGCGCAAGCCTGGCCGACGGTTCGAACGCCGCCGACGGAGCTCGCGGCTGCGCTGGGGGCCCGTCTTGATGGGCGCGACGCGGTGCATGCCCAGCTCGAGCCGCTGCAGGCCGCGGATCTGTTCTTGGCGCTCGCGTGCGGGCTCGGCGATGGGTCCGCGGTGGCGGCCTTCGAAGCGGCTCACGGCGGGCTGATTCAAAAGGCGGTCATCAAGGCCGGTGGCAGCAGCCACGGCGTCGACGACCTCGCGCAGCGCGTACGCGAGAAGCTCTTCGTCTCCGACGGCGACCGACCCGCCCGGATCTGCGCGTACTCCGGGCGTGGCAGCCTGGCCGGATGGGTCCGCGTGACGAGCGTGCGGACGGTGCTCGACGTCGTGCGCTGGGACGGCGAGCGCAGGCGCCGGGTCGACGTCGACGCCCGCGTCTTCGAGCAGGTGGGCGCGGCCGAGGTCAGCCCCGAGGCTGACTACCTTCGGGTTGCCCACGCCGACAAGCTGCCGGCGGCGATGCGTGCCGCGTTCGAAGCGCTCACCGCTCGTCAGCGCAACCTGCTGCGCCACCGCTTCTTCTACGGGCTGAGCACCGACGGCGTCGCCAAGCTCTACGGCGTGCACCGGGCGACGGCGTATCGCTGGCTCGAGGGAGCGCGCATCGCCCTGTTCGAGGGCACGCGTGAAGCGATCAAGCGCGACCTGGCGGTCAGCGGGCAGGAGCTCGAGAGCCTGATGCACGCGTTCGCGAGCCGCATCGACATCTCGATGGGACAGCTGCTCGGCCGCAGCCTGGAAACCGAACGCTGACGTCCGATTTCGGCAATCGACGGCGCGTCCGTGGGTACTTCCCAAGCACGATGAAGACGCTGACGTTTCGCTCCAAGGTGGACCTGTGGCTGGGTGCGGTCGTGGCCGCGCTGCCCGGCGTGATGGTCTGGCAGGCGGCGACCTCGGACGTCGGCTGGACGAGCGTGTTCACGGTGGTGCTGGTGTACGTCGTGGCGCTGTTTCCGATGCGCTACGAGCTGACCGACACGGAGCTGGTCGTTCGCGCGGGTCTGCTTCGGTTCCGCCGGGCCTACGCGACGATGACCGCGGCGACGCCCAACCGCAGCCCGTTCTCGGCGCCGGCGCTCTCGCTCGACCGCCTGCTCATCCGCAGCCAGGGCACGCTTGGGGTGAACATCTCGCCCGCCGACCGTGAGGCCTTCCTCGCCGAGCTGCAGCAGCGCGCGCCGCATCTGGTGGCCTCGAACGACGGCGGCCTGTCGTCCTAGCGGCAGTACTTGCGACCGGTCTTGGGCTTCTTCGCCCAGGCCTTGCGGCGCTCCAAGAACGCGTCGACGGCGGGGTCGAATGCACCGACCTCGGCGCGCTTCTTGGTGGCCGCATCCTTCACGCTGGTCAGCTTGGGCTTGGGTGTGGTGCGGGCGCCCGCGAGCTTCGCCTTGGTGCCGGCCTTCTTCAAGAACGCCTTCTGCCACGGGAAGACGGGCGCGGTGTCCAGGCAGCCCTCAGCGATGTCGTCCGGGCTGCAGAAGATCCGGATGTGCATGTGGTCGTCGTGCGGGAACTTGGGTTGGCACGTCACGTGGCCGACGCGCTCGAGCAGCTTCGGGTCGGCGCCGACCCGCTTGCCCTCCTCGAGCAGCATCGTGCGGACGTGCTCGACCACGAACACCCGCGCAACGTGGTTGCGTTCGTCGCCGACGAGCGCCGCCAGGAACGCCCACGTTCGCGGCACGTCGATCCGCACGGTGACGTCGTCCTCAGCGATGGTGAGGTCCTTGTAGTCGACGCCCGTGCCATCGGGCTCGATCGGGATCGCCTTGGCGGGGAAGGGCGCGCCGTCCTCGGCCTTCAGATAGAACATCACGTCCACGTCCCGACCGGCACGGTGCGACGCGTGGCCGTTGATGTCGCCGCCAGCGGCCATCGAAAGGTCGCCGACGACCAGCGTGCCGCCGGGATGTGCCGCCTCGGCCGCGCCGGCGGCGTCGACGATTGCGCGCACCAGCTCCCAGGTGCCGTAGCGGCGCCCAGGATCTTTCCTGGGGTTGAAGACGTAGCCGGGGCCGTGCAGCGGCAGCGGAACGCTGGAGGCGAGGTGACCCTCGGTGGGGCTGCCGACCGAGACGGACGCGGCGCCGTCGAGCGTGGCCGGGTCAGGCCCACCGCCGGGGACGCCTTCGGGCTCGGGCTCGGGGGTCGGTGCGTCCTCGGGGGTCGGTGCTGCCTCGGCGGGGGCGACTTCAGCGGAAACGGGGGCGGGTTCGACCGGCGCCGGCTGAACGGGCGGCGACGACTCGCAACCCACCACAGCGGTCAGCATCCACACCCTCGCCATGCGCATGGGCTTCAGGCTGATCCACGAGGGCCCGTCGGCGCAAATTCCCGGTTTTCGAGCCCGCGAGGCGACTGCTTCCTTCCGTTTGGGCGCCTTTTTGGAGACAACGGGCGCATGGCGGAGCGGCCCCGGTACACAGGCCCCGAGGATGCGATTCGGATCGGCACGCCGCGTCGCCCTCTGCAGGATCTTTACTACGAGCTGATGCGCGGCTCGTGGTTTCGCATCGTCGCGCTGTTCGCCTGCTGCTACACGCTCGCCAACCTGCTGTTCGCGCTGCTGTACTGGCTCGACGACCGCTCGCTGAGCACGGGGCCCAGCCGCACCTTCGCCGACGCGTTCTTCTTCTCGGTGCAGACGCTGTCGACGATCGGCTACGGCACGATGTCGCCAGCGAGCCCGTTTGCCGACATCGTCGTCACGGTCGAGTCGATGGTCGGGATCCTCGGCGTCGCGGTGGGGACCGGCATCATCTTCACCAAGTTCGCGCGCACCCGGGCGAACGTGATGTTCAGCGACCAGATCCTCATCAACGTTCGCAACGGCAAGCCGACGCTGATGCTTCGCGTCGCAAACGCACGCGGCAACGAGGTCGTCGAAGCCTCGATCCGGGTCGCCGCGCTGCTGACCGAGACCACGCTCGAGGGCGACCGCATGCGCCGCGTCGTCGACCTGGAGCTGATGCGCAACAACTCGCCGGTCTTCTCGCTGAGCTGGCAAGTGATGCACGTCATCGACGAGACCAGCCCGCTGTACGGTTTCGGGCTGCAGAAGCTCGAGGACGACCGCGTGATCTTCATCGTTACGCTGACCGGGATCGACAACACCTTCTCGGAGTCGGTCCACGCGCGGCGCATCTACAGCGACCTCGATGTGGAGGTGGGTGCGCTGTTCGAGGATGTGATCGACTTCGAGGACGACCGGTTACGGATCGACCTTCGAAAGTTTCACAACACGAAAAAAGATCCTCACTGGCCCCACGGCCTGCACGAACACGGGGCATTCATCCCCGATCAGCGTGCATCCCTGCCCACCTCGGCAGGTTGATGCATGCGCAACCCCGCGCGCGGCGCGGCTCGTAACCCATTTCGGGGTTGCGGAGTAACGAGACGTAGCCAGGTTGCGAAAGCTGGGCGCTACGGCGCGGCTAGACCGGCAGGCGCTTACGGCCCGTTTACCCCAACACCCGAAATGAAACGGGCCGCTCGTCAGTTCTAGCTCTCGTCCACCCAGATTCTTGCCAGGTCACGGCCAGCCCCCAAGGCCGTCGCGCGGCTCGCCCCCCCGGACCTGGCCCCCAGGTCCACCCCCGAATTTCACCCGCAACGCCCGCCTCCGGGCGGTCGACAGGAGCAGTTGCGATGTCCCAGCCCAAACGAACCAGCAGCGAAACCAACCCCGCATTCTCCGCATACATGCGCGATGTGGGTCGTCATCCCGTGATGACGAAGGCGGACGAGACGCAGCTCGGCGCCGACCTCATCGCGCTGCGGCGGCATTTCTACCGGCAGGTGCTTTCGTACGCGCCGTACACCGCGGCCGTCGCGGACGTCCTTCGGGAGTCTCTGGACAAGCCAGAGGAGTTCACGGGCGACTTCGTCGGTCTGGCCGCGGCCGCTCGGGGCGTTCGCGACAGCAACCGACGCGCCCCGGCCGAGGCGTTCACGGCGGCGCTGGACGACATCTCTGAAAAGCTCGGTCTCGCGGATCCCGAATGTATCGGGGCCGACCGCGTCTTCGCCGACCTCGAGACCCTGGCGAGCGGAGCGCGTCGCAACATCACGCTCGACGTGAAGCCTCCGCGCAAGGGCAGCAAGCCGTTCGCCGACTACGTCGGGCGCGTTCGCCGGGCGGCCGCGGCGCTTCGTCAGTCCCGCAACCGCTTTGCACGCGCGAACCTCCGGCTTGTCGTTCGCATCGCCAGCCGGTTCCAGCAGAACCTTCTTCCGCTGCACGACCGCGTCCAAGAGGGAAACCTCGGCCTCATGAAGGCGATCGACCGGTTCGACCCCACGCGCGGCTTCCGATTCAGCACCTACGCGAGCTGGTGGATCAAGCACGCGATTCGTCGCGCCGCCGTCAACCGCGGTCGCACCGTCCGCCTGCCCGCGCACCTTCAGGCCACGGCGGCAAAGGTCAACCGCGCGCGGATCAGCCTGCGCCAGTCGCTCGAGCGTGAACCAACCCCGGCGGAGATCGCCGCCAAGGTCGAGCTCCCGCTGGACAAGGTCGAAATCACCATCGACGCCATGGCCCAGCGGCAGGTCAGCCTGGACGCACCCGTCGGCGGCTCCGACGATGCGCGCACCGTGCTCGACACCCTCGTCGATGACGAGCAGCGTCCCCTCGAAGAGATGATCAACAGCGAGAACGACGCAGCCAAGCTGCGCGGCAAGCTGCTCTCTCTGGCCAGCATCGAGCAGGACATCCTGCGGCAGCGCTTCGGCCTCGACGGGGCCACCCCCCGCACGCTCACCGAGATCGGCAACCAGTACGACCTCTCCCGTGAGCGAATCCGCCAGCTTCAGCAGCGCGCGCTGGAGAACCTGCGGCGCACTCTCGAGTCGTCGGCTGCGTAATCCCCCCTTCCTACGCAGCCGCTCGCCCGGCCTCGGTCCCCGAGGTCGGGCGATTTTTTTATCCGTGTGGTCAACATTTCTCCGCCCACCTGCACTTACAGACGGGAACGATTTGCAATGACGGGGATTCGGACGTTGATGGTGGTCGTGTGCGGTCTTGCGCTGGCGGGGTGTGATGCGCCCGAGGACGGTGAAGCCACCGACGAAGAGATCGGATGCGCAGGGAAGTGTGACGACGGCAACGCGGCGCCCCGCGTGCTGGTCACCGGCTTCTACGACTGGGGAAACGGGGCCGCCCCGACCGACTGCAACGTCAACCCCACCTGCATGCTGACCGAGGGCGCCTTGCTGCGGGAGCTGCAAGCGCAGTCGTCCGCGCTGTGGGAAACGGACACGCTCGAGGTCCGATGGGGCATCTTCGCCGACACGTATGGCGACAACGCCGGCCGATACGACTTCGTCATCAACCTCGGCCTCAACGAGGGGCTGTCGTACGGCAGCGCGGAGATCGAAAACGGCGCGTACAACCTCAAGTACGGCCCCGACGTGCGCGGCACGATGAAGCACGAGGCCTGCGCATGGCAGCAGGAGTACGAGATCATCGACGACGTCCCCGAGGCGATCACGCGCATGAGCCAGGTTGCGGGCAACCGCTACGGCGCGGTCTCGGTCGGGATCGCCGATGCTCGCAGCGACAACAGCTTCATCTGCAACGAGACCCACGCGGACGCGATTATCGCGTCACGCACCGGGGGCTTCGTGCCGTTCTTCATCCACGTCAGCCCAGACATGGCGAGTCACCCGCAGGACATCGCCGCGGTCATCGCTGACCTCGTCAACTGAATCGTCGGGCTCAGCGCACCGAGGTCGAGTCGTGCCCCCACGCTCGACCTCGGCACGTTTGCGACGAGATGGAAAGCGTTAGGTGCGCCGCCGGGAAGGCCGGCTGATGTGGCTGGGGTGAGCGCGATGAGCAGACAACGACAGGACCCTTCCCATGGATGTGGGAAGGGTCCGGAATCCTTCGGACGAACCGAAGAAAAAACGCGGGGTCGGCTACTCGCCGTAGACCATCGTGGCGAAGTAGTCGTCTTCGCCGGTGTCCGGGTGGATGAACCGGACGCTGACCGCGTTGTTGTCGGGGTCGATGGTCAGTAGCGCGCCGCGGGTCTCGGGCAGGCCGTAGTCGAACTGCGGCGGGTTGAAGCCCAGCAGGAAGTCGGGGATGGGGTTCTCGTTGCCGCTCGCACACGCGATCTCGCGGACGTTCGAGAAGTTGTCGTCGCCCTGAGGCTCCAAGCGCGACACGAAGGTGCAGTGGAAGTCGCCGCTGACGAACCACACGTTGTCGATGTCGTTGTCGTTGATGAAGTCGCGCACCTGGTTGCGCGCGTCTTGGTAGCCGTCCCACCGGTCGCCAGCGGCTACATCCCACTGCAGCGGCATGTTCGTGATCGGGACCGAGTTCATCACGATCTTGAACATGCAGGGGCTGTTGAGGAGGCGGTCCTGCAGGAACGCCATCTGTTCCGGGCTGATGTAGATGTCCTGGGAGGGGCGTCGCTCGTAGCGGCAGTCCAGCACGATGATCTCGGCCGTGAGTCCCCACCGGAAGCTTCGCCACAGCCGGTAGTCGGGGCCCTCGGCGTCGATCGGCATCAGCTCGAAGTACGCATCCATGGCGTTCTGCCGCTTGAGCAGCTCGCCAGGGTCCATCGTCTCGCGGTCGAAGTTCGAGTTGTCGTCGATCTCGTGGTCGTCCCAGGTGGCGTACATGCCGGCGCCCGCGAACGCGGTGCGATAGTCCGGGGTGGAGAGCCAGTCACGCCAGTTTGCGCGAAACTCATCGAGCGTCTCCATGCCGTCGTTGTACGCCATGTCCCCAAGGTGCAGGAACATGTCGTAGTACTCAGTGTTGGTGCGGCCCAGCGCCGGCCAGTCCAGGGAGGAGCCGCAGCAGGAGGCGAGGGCGAGCACGAGCGGCTCCACGGCGTCTTCGGCGATGGCCGTTCGGACGTTGCCGATGCGGCTGCGCGCGGTGAAGCTGCCGTCTTCACCGACGAAGTATCCGTACTCGTACCAGGTGCCGGGGCAGAGGCCCTCGACGGTGAACTTCACGAAGCCGTCGGCGTTGGGCTCGACGACCTCTTCGTGGACGAGGATGACCATGCCCTCGCGCGGGCCCTGTCGCCACAGCCGGAAGGTCTTGGCGCCGCCGTCGGGCACGTAGATCGTGAACATCACCGACTCGGGCTTCATCTCGCCGGCCATGAGCGCGAGCGGGAAGATCGCCTCGTCGAGCCCGGTGGACTCTGGGTCCCAGGCGATCTCTTCGCCGTCGTCGCACTCGGCCGGTGGAACGTCGGTGTCAGAGCTGCTGCTCTCGTCTTCGCTGCCCGTGGTCGTCGAACTCGTACCGTCGGGGTCGGTGGTGACGCCGCTGCCGCTGATCGTCGGATCCGTCGACGTCGTGTCGGCGCCGGTCGGACCCACGCCGGTGTCGCTGCTCGCGTCGGAGCTGGTGCCGCTCTCCGTGTCACCGCTGGCGATCGAGTCGTCGCCGCAGGCGACCAGGAGGGCGGCGAAACCACCGCTGGTGATGCTCAAGAAGGTGCGTCGGCCAAGCTCTCGATCACGCAACATAGGCATCATTCGTACGCGGAAGTGGTCTGGTTGCGCAAACGAGACGACCGGGAACTTGCGCGGTATCGTGCGCGCTCGTGATGCGAACTCTTCTGATTGGCCTGGCGTTCACGTTTGCGGGCTGTCGCGGTCCGCAGACTGCGGCGTGCCCCGAAGTACCGGCCGCATCCTCGCCCGCGGCCGCCGCTGCCTCAACCGCGGCGCCGATCGCCCCGGCCGCCGAGGCCGAGGTGTCCGACGCCGAGCCGACGGCGGCCGGGCCCCTCGAACGCGAGCGTCACGAAGTCGTCGCCGACGATGGTCACGCGCTCGCGGTCTGGGCCAAGGTGCCCGAGACGCCTCGGGGAGCGATCGTGCTGCTGCACGGGCGGACGTGGAGCGGTCGCCCCGACTTCGATCTCCAGGTCCCCGGTGAGGCGCGGTCGACGATGGACGCGTTGGCGGCCGCCGGCCTGGCAACGTACGCGCTCGACCTTCGAGGGTACGGCGAGACCCTGCGCGATGCGACCGGTTGGAATACGCCCGACCGCGCCGCGAAGGATCTGCTCGCGGTGTTGCGCTGGGTTGGGGAGCGTCACGAGGGCGCACCCGCATTGTTGGGTTGGTCCCTGGGATCGCTGACGTCGCAGCTCGCAGCGCAGCGCGAGCCCGGGCTCGTGTCGGCCTTGATCCTGTACGGGTACCCGCGCTCTCCCGACCGTCGCTACAAAGCCGATCGCAAGGGCGTCGAGCCAGCGCGTGCGGCGACCACGGCGAAGGGCGCGGCGTCGGACTTCATCATTCCTGGGAACATCTCGCAGGCGGGAATCGACGCGTTCGTCGAGCAGGCGCTCGCGGCCGATCCGGTGCGGACGGACTGGCGGGGGACGGAGGAGTGGAATGAGCTCGACCCCGGCAAGGTCACGGTGCCGACCCTGGTCATGCACGGGGCAAAAGACCCCTACGCGCCGAAGGCCAACCAGGTGAAGCTGTTCAATCGGCTCGCGGCGGAAGACCGCGCCTACGTGGTCATCGCCGGTGGGGACCACGCCGCGCACCTCGAGGACGTGGGGCCGCGGTTCATCGACGCGGTGCTGGGCTTCGTCGACGCGCGCCGCTGATTTTTTTGCGCGCCGCATGCATCCGTTCGGGCCTCGGCGCGACTATCGAAGTGCACGGTGATGGTGCGGGGTTGCACCGCCCACGTCCTCCAAACCGGGTGCCTGCCCACCACCGCGTGACTCGTTCATCATCGCCGTCCGGACTCGCCACCTCGGGTACGGTCCGGCTCGGCAACCAAGCCAAAGCCAAACGCAAGCCACGTCCCCGCGATTGCCGCGCCCTTCCTACCTAGGGCAACGCAGCCGCGGGGACACTTTTTCATGCGCAGGAACAGACCCGGCCCCGGGGGCGGCCGTCGGGCCTCGGTCACAAACGTCAATCCCCGCCCGTAGGGGCCAGGGGGGAGATATGGGTGCCGCGCGCCGAGGGTCGGGCAGGTACACTGCGGCTCGAGGTTTTGTCGACGATGAACCAGCAGAATCCATACGGAGGACAGCAACCGCAGCAGTGGGGGCAGCAGCCGCAGGCGGGCGGCCAACAGGGCTGGGGCCAGCAGGCGCCGCAGATGCACCCTGGCATGGGCGCGCCCATGGGCATGCCTGGACCGCAGCCCGGGCAGAGCGGCCCAGCCTACGGCGCGAGTGAGGGCGAGCTCCTGGCCTCGGAGGCTTCGGTCGAGGCGCGGTCGAGCTTCATCGAGAAGACGTACCTTCACCTCGCCGGCGCGATCGTGGTCTTCGTCCTGCTCTCGGCGGGCTTCCAGATGATCCCCGGGATCGAGGAGAAGGTCTTCAGCCTGCTCATGGTCAGCGAGTACTCGTGGCTCGCGGTGATGGGTGCCTTCATCGCGGTCAGCTACGTCGCGGACAGCTGGGCGAAGGGCAGCCGCTCGGTCGGCATGCAGTACGCCGGCTTGGGTCTGTACACGGTTGCCGAGGCGGCCATCTTCCTGCCGATGATTATCATCGCGCGTCAGCTCATCGGTGACGAGGCCATCTTCACCGCGGGCGGCGTCACCTTGGCGATGTTCGCTGCCATGACCGCATACGTCTTCATCAGCAAGAAGGACTTTTCCTTCATGCGTGGCGCGCTGTCGATCTTCGCAATGGGTGCGTTCGGACTCATCGTCGCGTCGGTGATCTTCGGCTTCAACCTCGGGCTGCTGTTCAGCGTCGGGATGGTCGTGCTCGCGTGTGGTTACATCCTCTACTACACGAGCAACGTGCTTCATCACTACCGCGTGAACCAGCACGTCGCGGCGGCGTTGGCCCTGTTCTCTGCGGTTGCGCTGCTGTTCTGGTACGTCCTGCGTATCTTCATGTCGCGACGCTAGTCATCGACGCGCACGAACTCATCGAGGCCCGCTGCGGATTCCGCAGCGGGTTTCTGCGTTCTCTGCGGGCCGTGTGTGGTCGCGGGACCGGTCAAAACCGTGGCACGATCGTGTTCGTGTTGGACTGGTCTCGACGTGCTGCCCTCTTGTTCGTATGTGCGACGGTCGGTTGCTTCACAGATCCGGCTCCTGCGGTCGGAGCCGACGACGACGATGGTTCGAGCGGCACGCCAACGAGCGGGTCGACGGCGACGCCAACATCGGGTGTGACCACCGATGTTGGTGCCGATGGATCCTCGACCTCCGACGGGACGACGGGCTCGACTGGTTCGACGGGGACCACCACCACGGGGTCTGCCGAGTCGGGCGTCGACCCGGAGGCCTGTGGAGACGAGGAGGTCTGCGTCAGCGACTTCCCGGAGTGGGAGGGACCGTTTGTCATTCTCGTGGGGCCGAATGCCATCCCCGCATGCCCCGGAGGACTCGCGCCCGCGTGGACGGCCGGCGCGGGCCTCTCGATCCCCGACTGCGACTGCGACTGCGGCGAGCCGGATATCTCATGCAGCGCGGCCGTGGAAAGCGGCAGCGATGCGACTTGCATGGGCACGGGTTCGGTTCTGCTGGCCGACGGCGAGTGCGGGACGTTGATGGGAGTCAGCGATGGCACGCTCGGCGTCAGAGCCATTCCAGTGCTTGTCGATGCGACGTGCTCGAACCCGGTTGCGTCGGAGCCGACGTTCGAGTCTGTCGCTTCTGCCTGCGCGCTCGAATCGGCGGGCGACTGTGGTTCAGGGTCCTGCTTCCCCACCGGTCCGGCCATGCAGGCCGACCTCTGTCTCGAATGGAGAGGCGAGGGAGACGCGCGAGCATGTCCACCTGGGTTCCCGCAAGACCGGACTCTCGCCGAAACCGTCGATGGGTCACAGCTCGATTGCGACAGCTGCGACTGCGCCGTTCTCGAGCCGGCCTGCTTCGGCACCGTCTCCGCCTTCGTGCCGCCGGATTGCTCGAGCGAGCTCGTGGGCACCGCGGCCGCCAACGCCAGCTGTGAGCCCATCGAGGGACCCTCCGTCGACAACGTTGCGGGGCTTCGCTACGACGCAGCGACAGAAGGAACGTGTGGTTCCGCCGGCGGCAAGAAGCAGGTTGCCCCGAACGGCAATCCGACGTTCGGCGGCGTGCACCAGCTCTGTTGTCTTTGAAACGCCCCGTGAAGCGGCCAAGCGCAACGATCTCGGCGTGTTTGCGGGCCACCGTGCAGGCGCCTGCACACTCCTGCGCAACCGCATTGCGGGGTTGCCGCCCGGGGGGGTGACACCGGGGCTCGGACATGTAGACTGCGCCATCCGTCTGCGTCGGACCGCGTGTTTCGCGGCTTTCGGCGGCCAAGGAACGAGCACATGAGCGAGACGAACACCGCGGCCTTCTTCCGGGCCGAAGGCACCCTCATCTCCAGCGGCGTCCTGCAGGCCGCCGCCTACATGGCCTCCCAGCGGGCCGGCATGCGCGAGCGTCTGCTCCGCTTCGGCCAGACCGCGCTGGCCGCCCCGATCTACGGGGTGCTGGGCCAAAACGACCGCACGCTGGGCAACCGCGTCGCGCACTTGAGCTATCGCGACATCAGCGAAGATCGCGTCGCGATCCTGGCTGAGGAGTACGTCGAGGACATTCTCAAGGAGAAGATCCTCGACTCCGGCCTCGAGCTCATGAAGCAGGCCAAGAAAGAGGGCCGCCGCATCGTCGTGATCTCCGAGGGCATCTCCGAGATCATGAAGGGCATCGAGCCGCACCTGCGCTACGTGGACGACCTCGTCTGCAACCGGCTCGAGTACAAAGACCACAAGGCGACCGGCAAGCTGATCGACCCGATCGTCGGTGGGTACGACGGCGGTACGTGGCTGAAGGACTACGCGCGCAAGCACGAACTCGACCTCGAGCGTTCCGTCGCGTACGCCGGCCATGGTCCGGACCTGCTGCTGCTCTCCGCCGTGGGTGAGCCATGCGCCGTGAACCCCGACTTCACGCTGCGCAAGGCGGCCAAAGAAGCCGACTGGCCCATCATGGAGTACACGGCGTGACGTTCTCCATCAAGGAGGAGTACGCCGGCAAGCACATCTTGTTGACCGGCGGCACCGGCTTCGTCGGCAAAGTCTGGTTGGTCATGGCGCTCTCGCGCATGCCCGACATTGGCCGCATCTACGTCCTCATGCGCGGCAAGGGCCGCAGCGTCGCGGACCGCTGGATCAAGATCGTCAACGAGAACCCCGCGTTCCGGCCGCTGCACGAGCGGCACGGCGCCGACCTCAGCAAGTTCATCGCCGAGCGGGTCGAGGTCATTCAGGGCACGCTCGACTCTCCGCAGATGTCCATCGAGGACAGCATCGCGGACCGACTGCGCGAGAACGTCGACCTGATCGTCAACTGCGCCGGTCTGGTCGACTTCAACCCCGACGTTCGCGTCGCGGTGTCGTCGAACCTCGACGGCTCTCTACACGTCGCCGACTTCGCTGCATCCTGCAAGAAGGCCGCGATGATCCACGTGTCCACCTGCTACGTGGCGGGCACGAAGGACGGTTTCATCCCCGAGACGATCGCCGAGACCACGCCCAACGGCACGCCGCTCGATCCAGAGGCCGAGTACATCCGCCTCAAGGAAATCATCGAGGAGACCGAGGCCGAGAACGAGTCCGAAGAGACCATCAAGACCCTGACCGAGGAGGTCGTCGCCCGCCTCGAGAAGCGTGGCTACGAGCCCACCGAAAAGCGGGTTTCGGGCACGGTGGGTCGCCTCAAGTCCAAGCGCCTTCGCGAGGTGATGTCGCAAGCCGGCACCGATCGCGCCAAGGAGCTGGGCTGGCCCAACACGTACACGTACACCAAGGCGCTCGCCGAGATGATCACGAAGGTTCGCTACCCGAACCTTCGCCACACGGTGCTGCGCCCCGCCATCGTCGAGAGCTCGCTGGAGTTCCCGTTCCCCGGCTGGAACGAGGGCTTCAACACCTCGGGCCCGCTGATCTACCTGTCGGGTACGTGGCTGCGGCACATCCCGGCCAAGGCCGGCAACCCGCTCGACATCATTCCGGTCGACCTGGTCGTCAACGGCATCTTCATCGCCGGCGCCGCCGTGATGCGGGGTGAGCACGCCGAGGTCTATCAAACCGGGTCGTCGGACCGCGCCTTCTTGCCGATCGACCGGCTCACCGAGCTGTCCGCGCTCGGGCACCGTCAGCACCTGCGCAAGACGGGCGCCAATCGGGTCGAGAAGCTGATCCTGTCCCGTTGGGACGCGATCTCCTCCGACCCCGAGCACATGCTCAACGTCAGCAACATTCGTGAGGTGGTCTTCCAGGTCACTCGCTACCTCCGCCACGGCCGCCCCGAGAAGATCCCCAAGGAGTGGAAGGAAGAGGCGGAGGACATGGCCAAGTCTGGCGACAAGGCGCAGCGAAAGCTGCGGCAGATCGAGGAGGTCCTCGACCTGTTCATGCCGTTCACCTACGACCACTACATGGTGTTCGAGGCGCGCGCGCTGGATAAGCACCCCATCGCCGAGGCCGAGTTCCGGTTCAATCCCGAGGACATCGACTGGCGAAAGTACTGGCTCGAATGCCACATGCCGGGCCTGCGCCGCTGGTGCTTCCCGTCGCAGTACGAGAACAAAGAGACCGAGACCTACACCCCCGAGGTGCCGTTCGTGATGCTGCAGGCCGGCACCGCGGAGCCTCTCCCCGCCCAAGAAGCGCGCTGAGCCATGTCCACCACTTTTCTGACCGGCTCCACCGGATACATCGGGTCCTACGTCGCGGACCTGATCCTTCGTAACCATCCCGACGAGCGCCTTGCCGTGCTCGTGCGCGCCAAGGACATCGACGCGGCTCGCAAGCGCTTGTGGAAGTCGCTGCAGATGCACATGAACTTCGACGAGTTCGTGTCGTACCTGCCGCGCTTCGACATCTACCTCGGCGACCTGACCAGCCCGGACCTGGGCCTCGATGCCGACGCAAAGGCCAAGCTGATCAAGACCAGCAGCTCGGTCCTGCACGTGGCGGCGTCGCTCAACCGCAAGTCGTCCAAGACGTGCTTCAACGTGAACCTTCGCGGCACCCTGTCGGTGATCAAGCTGGCGCGCGCCATGGCCGACACCAACGGCCTGCGTCGCTTCAGCGACGTCAGCACGGTCGCCGTCGCGGGCAACCGCAAGAACGAGACGGTTCACGAGGACGACTGCATCGACTGGAGTCGCAGCGACTACGACCCGTACGCCCGCACGAAGAAGTTCTGCGAGCACATGGTTCACGAGCTGCTGCCCGACGTGCGCAAGTGCATCTTCCGCCCGTCGATCGTGCTCGGGGACAGCCGCTACCCCGAGACCACGCAGTTCGACATGGTCCGCGCGTTTGCTGGCCTCGCGTACATGCGCGTGCTGCCGTTCGACCCGACCTGGCGCGCCGATATCGTGCCCGCCGACTACGTCTCGAAGGGCATCGTCCACGTACACATGGCCGACGAGCCCAAGTACGAGGCCTATCACATGAGCTCGGGCGAGGATTCGCTGACCTACGAGCAGATCGTCCAGTCGCTCCGCG
>JBCCQM010000090.1:0-31050 GCA_039024335.1 Myxococcota bacterium | reverse complement strand
CGCAGCGCCCCCGACCCCAACCAGCTCCCCACGCCTGCCGCCGCCCTCGACGGCCCGCTCGGCCGATGGCTCGACGGCTACCACGCGACGCGCGACGCCGTCGTCGCGCTCCGGGCCCGCATTCACCTCGCACCCGACCCCGACGTGGTGCCCCCCGCGCTCGAAGCCGCCGACGGTCGCACGCTCACCGTCCGTGGCCCCGCAATCGGCGGGCGCCTGCAAGCCGCCGGCTTTCAGGACACGTTGGGCATCGTGGTGTTCGCCCAGCTTTGGCTCGCCGCCTTCGTCGTCTGGCTGGGGACGCGCAGCCTGCCCGTCTCGATCGCCGCGGCGCTGGCTGGCCTAAGCACCCAGACCGGCATGCTCGCCGCGATGGCCTACCTCGAGGTCCCGCTCTCGGCCGCGCTGCTGCCCGCGCTCCTGCTCGGTGGCGCCTCGGCGAGCATTGCTGCAGGGCGAGCGTGCCGAGCGATCGACGCCAAGACCCCGCTGTTCGCCACCGGCCTGCTCGTCGTTTCCGCCTGCCAAGGCGTCGCCGGCCTCGCCCTGGTCGCCAGCAGCATTCCCCTGTGGACGCAGATCGGGACCGTCGCGGCCGTGGGTGCCGTGCTCGCCTCCGGGACGGGGTTGTTCGTCGCGCCCGGCCTCGCCCAGCTCCTCCGCCGCAGCCCCAAGGAGGCCGCATGACCCTGTCTCGCCGAGGCATCCTCACCGGTGCGACCGCGTTGCTGTGGACGCGCCCCGCCCTCGCGGCGCCCAACCCCAAGCTGCTGCAGAACCGCCTGGAGCTGTGGGCCAACTACGCTAAGCGCACGCAGAACGTCATCGCGCGGCTCGTCACCACGCGTGAGACCTCCCTGCTCGACGAGCCGCTCGTCACCACGGGCTCGCTCGCGTTCGCGGCCCCTTCGTCCCTCGTGCTGCGCGACGACGGCCGCGCGGGCTCCTCCACGCTCGTCGAGGGCGACGACGTCTGGGTTCTACCCAACCAGACCGACCTCGCGGGCCCGCCACCGGTCGACCCCGCCCAGCGTGCGGCCCAGGCCTGGCTCGCCGACCGCCTCGTTCGCTTGTTCGCACCGCCCAAGGGTGAGGGCAGCGAGCGCGCCATCATCGACGGCGCGCGCGTCGACGTGCCCCGCAAGAGCTTCCGCCTCGAGCTCATTCCGCAGCGCGGCTCCGTCGTCCGCAAGACCTTCCGCTCGATCACCGTCTACCTCGACCCGGTCGTCGGCGCCGTCACCCAGGTCATCATCGCCCAGACCCAAGGCGACCGCCTCCGCCTCCAGCTGACCGACCACCGGCAGAACGTCGACCCCGCCGACGTCGACGCGATCGTGAACACCGTCCGCGACCGCCTCCAGCCGGCGGAGGCTCCGTAGACACCGAGGCGACCCGTTCAGCTGCCCGCTTATAAAAACACACAAAACAAACATAAACATCATACACTCGGGTGATGCGCCGCGGCATCGTTACGCTCCTCGCCTTCACCGCAAGCTGCACGACGACCCCCCTCCTCCCCGAGGAGGGCGACACCGAGAGCGCTGCTCCCCAACCGACGACCACGACGAGCGGCTCGTTGCCCGCCCCGAGCACCGGTGATCTGACCTCGAGCGCCGACGATGCAACGACCAACGGCGCGTCTTCCGATTCCGTCGGGACCGGATGTGACTTCCTCTGCCGTCCAGACGTGCCGCCCATTGAACCGTGCGACGCCTGGAACGACGACTGCCCGCGCGGAGAGAAGTGCACCTTCCGGATCGAAAGCGGAGGCGACACCTGGTGCGTCCCCCTCGACCCCGACCCCCTCGCACACGGAGCTCCGTGCACTCCGCAGGCGTTCGGACTCGACGATTGTGACGCCGGCTCGATCTGCCAGCAGGTCGACGGTGAAGCGCCCGGGGTGTGCGTGCCCTTTTGCGTTGGAACACCGCGGAGCCCGACATGCGAGGACTCGACCGCCTCCTGCTTCGTCACCGGCGGGGGGGTGGCACTCTGCATCCCGCCCTGCGACCCGCTGGACCCCCTCGCGTGCCCCGAAGGTCTCGCATGTCGCGATAGCGTCGACGGCATGATTTGCCTGCTCGACGAGTCCCGACGGGGAGGAGGCCTCTTCGAGAGCTGTGCAGCAAGCACCGAGTGCGACCCCGGCCTGCGATGCGAAGCGAGCGAGAATCTCAGCTTGTGCCCAGCAAACTCGGCTTGCTGCACGCCGTACTGCGACCTGATGGACCCTCAGTGCCCGGACGGGACCTCCTGCCAACCGCTGCCAAGCAAAGACCCCCCTCCCCCGGGCGTGGAGAACTTCGGGAGCTGCCGCGCTGGATGAACAGCCGCGGTCAAATGAGCAGAATCGACCGACTCGAACGCTAGAGCGGTGGGGACAAGCTTGCGCAGACGTGCTCCTGATTCCCCGATTCCTCTCTCACGACGCGTAGCTGTTGCTCGGAGACCCTAGGCGCGCCCGCTTCGCAGCTGAAGCGAGGCTGCATCAAGTTACAAGGCTCATCGACGTGTCCGAGGCCGTAGGCGTGGCCGAGTTCATGTGCAAGTGAACGCGGGCTATCTGTCACGTACCAGACCCACGGGGTACAGCGACCTTGAGCCGCCTGTCCTGCAAAGTCGAACTCACCGTCAACGGCGCCATCGAAAGCGTCTCGCGCAAACGGAAAAATCGTGACGGCTCCCCAGGGCTCTGACCGCTCGACGAGTTCGATGCCGAAGATTTCCTCCGTCAGTTCGATCGCTTCCGGGTCGATCTCGTCGACGTGAAACGGCTTGAAGTATCGAAACTCGCTCCCAAGTCGAGACTTCTCGTCAGCGCAGCCACAAATCGCTGTACCGGCCACGACCGCGGTGATCCCTAGCAGCCTGTGGTGCAACCCATCACGACGCCTCGCTCGTCTTCTTCTCTCCTGGCGGTGTCGCCAAAACTTCCAGTACGCCCGGTACAGCTGCGTTTTGGCTCCCACCCAGGAGCGAGGAATTCGTCGCGATCCGCCGCGCCGGGTTACACGACAGGCTGCTAGAACTCGTCGCATACGTTCTCCAGAGCCCAGGCGTACGCGCGCAGCTCGTCGATCTGCTCTTCATCGGCAAAGAAGCCGGTTGAGCATTCGGACTCGAGTCTTCCGTGGGGCTCGAACATGAAGTTGCACGGGTCTTGGCTGTCCTCGAGTCCGATCGAGTGGCCCAACACGTGACTGAAGTGAAGACTACTCGTCGGGTTGAATGCCACCCAGGGCGTGCAGGTTCCAGAGGAGAAGTCTCCAAGGTCCAACCCCTCAGCAGCGTCGTCTCGAATGGGCACGAGGGACAGCGCTCCGGGAAGCCCACCGCCCTCTTCAAATTCGACACCGGTCATCTCGGTCGTCAGGGCCGTGAAGCCTCGCCAGGTTGTGGGCTCGGGATAGTCAGGGACAACGATCCGGATGGCGTCTGCCCGTCCCCATTCACTCTTTGGAGTGGAGTCGAAACCGGACTCGTCGTGACATGCGACAACGCTGCAGAAAGCGAGTGTTGCTGCGCCAAGCCCTTGAGCAGGTGGTGTCATCGTCAGTCATCGTACCGCCCCGCCGGCGCACCTGCGTTTGCGTTCAACCGGCGGGAAGCACCGCCACAGCCTTGGACGCCGCACCTCAGGGCAGTGGTCGGCGAACCGCATCAAGTAGAACGACTGGCCGGGCTCTCTGCCCGTGACGAAGTGCACCGCCTAGCCGTTGAGCAGGTACAGGTCGCGCTCCGCGACGACCACGTCGGTCATTCCGCTACGGGGCGTCGAGACGGGGTGGGACGTTGCGTTGCGCCAGCCGTCATCACTGCTGAGTCGGAACAGCTCCGTGGTCATCACGACGAAGAGCGCTGGGTCGGGCATCCGGTTCATCGCCGTGCTTCAGAGCGACGCTGTCGAGTAGACTCATGCACATGGTGAAGGCTCCCCTCGTGCTCGGCGTCGTCTTCTGTGTGGTGGCTTGCGGAGACGCTACGGAATCCGACGGCATGACCGATTCCCCAACGACTGGGATGATCTCAACAAGCGGTGGGTCCGAGGCCTCGAGCGCAGACTCTACGTCCGGCGGAAGCCCTACTACTTCGGGCAGCAGCCCCACCACCTCAAGCTCGGACACCGACATGACGACGGGCGGGGAGACCGATGGAAGCTGCCCTCCACCGCAGGGCGATCCAGCACCACCTACGGAATGCGCAGCCAACTGCGGGTCGAGCAACCTCGATCTCGAACATATCAGCGCTGTGAACTACGCCGGCAGTGTGGTGCATCAGCTCTCGCCCGCCTGCGCAGGCTCGGCATGTCCGGCGCCGCTCGACCAAGGAAGCTACGGCGCAGTCCCCATCGGCAGATGCGAGGATTCTGCGGAAGCTCTGGCGTCGCCGCGGGGTCCCGAAGCCTACTGCCGCTTTGCCCCTGTAGCCTTGGCATTCGGGTTTGAGGTCGGGTTCACGACGCCGCCGCTGCCGGATTCGATCAGCCGAACGAGACCTCGACTCGACGATGGGCAGCCAGAAGAATTCGCGTGGCACACCCGCATCCTCCAGGTCGAGGGGCCGACGACGAGGTACGCCGGCGTGTGGCGCAACGGCACCGCCGAAGCGCCTGATACGGCGGTGGGTCGCAACCTGACGTGTATCGAGAACCTCGAGGCGCTCGGAATCGACTTCGACCCAGAGGACCTTGACGCAGTTTGCTCGGCAACCTTCGACGGAGACGGCGGACCCACTCCGCTACGCATGATGGCCCAGGGCGTGTTCTACCCGACCGAAGGACAACTCGAGAGTCGAAGCCTCTCGTGCAGCACCCCCGTGGATGGCCCCGACACGTGCTGCTCGTCCTGCGACGAACAGCTCGCCGTTCGAGTCGCTCGCTACGGGGCAGACGCCGAAGGCGCGCGAAGGAGCCCCAACGATGCTACGGCAATCGAATGTGATCCCGATGCAGACCCTCTGCTCACTTGCCGCGACTTTTTGGCCGATGTGGATCGCAGTGGAGAGATCATCCGGCACCGATATGAGTGGGAGGGCTGCACCGCCGATTGGCCCCTGACGCTCAACGATCGCCTTCGTGAGCTCCACCCCGATGACCGCCCCTCGGACATTGAACCCACCTTCGGAGCCTGCGAGTTCACCGAAGAGTGCGAAGACGGCCAGGTCTGCATCGGGACCAACGCAAGCGGCGCAGCGTGCTTGGCCGGTTCGGGACTCAACGGCGATGGAGGCGACTGCCAAGACGGGGTTTGCCGGCTGGAGTGGTTTGGCGGCTGCCGACGAACGAATGCAGGCTCGGACTACTGCGTCGACCGACGCTTTCGCGAGATAGGCACGGCAGCATGTTTCGCGGGCACGGTGGAGTTCGAGGCGGCTGGGCAGAGCTTTCCGGCTACAACTCGCATCGCGCAGTGCGACCTGGACGAAAACGGACGGATCGATGCAGGCAACGAAGCCGAAGCTTGCTGCCAGGACGCCCTTGGCAACGAACGAAGTTGCGACCCGCTGTTCCAGACCAATGTCGAGCCGGTGGCACGTTTCGACCGCGACGCAGAGCTCCCCCCAACGGCGCAATGCGTGTGCGAAGACGATGCACCCGACGCTTGTACCTCGTTGGTGGAGGATGCGTGCGAGCCACCGGTGGGGGACGGCGAGAGCCCTGAAGATGCTGCCTCCATCGATGCGTACGCGTTTCAGGCCGTTAGGCGTAGGGGCGGAGTTCGCTTCGCCGACGATCTCAATGGGTTCGACCTGCGGCTGGGCTATGCCGGCCAGCAGGAGCGAGCCCGCCCCGAAGCATGCGCCGAAATCCGAGCGACGATCAGTGGCCGCGGCCCCAGCGAAACCTGGCTCGCCAACGCCTCCATCGTTCCCTCGCTCGACCGCGACTACAACGTCGCCCTCTGTTCTGACTCGACCTATGACTTCGTCTTCGCCGGTCCTGACGACCCCGAACACGTGCGAACCTCGGACGGTGACACGCTTGCGGGCAAGCAGCGCTACAGCGTGTCTACCTCTGCGTTCTTGGTCACGCCTGGCTCAGGTTTCCCAACCGACAACCTCAACATCAGTGCGTGCGATGACTTCACGCTGCGACTGAGCAATGCCTACGACCTCTCCGCCGAGAACCTTCGAAAGCCGGAGCTCTGGCAGGTTGAAGACATGGACGGAGACGCGGTCGCCACGACGCTCATCGCGGGCGGCCCCGACTGTGACCCGACAGCGACCGCCGCCGACGTAACGATGGGAGCGATCCCATGCCTCGTCGTAGACGTCGGCGACGTCCAGATCGGAAGACTCAGCGTGCAACTCGATCCGACCCAGTTTCCGGATGTCCTTCTCGTGGGAAGTCGCTATCGGATAGTCTTGCCCGGACTCGAGGACTCCGCAGAGATCAGCGATCCGGACGCTTACCGAGCGGCGTTTCACGACGCCTGCGGGATGCCGCTGATCACCGGAGATCTGCCCGAGGCCGAATACGTCTACGACTTCACCATCGACAGTCCATGCAACTGATGGTGAGGCATCGTGCCTCTGTACTTGACGCGCCCGAACGAACTCATCAGCGGCCCTGACGCCTTCGCTCGAAGATCCGAGCGAGCGCTCACCTGCGAGGGGTGGGCCAATCTGAGCCGGCTTCGCCGCTGGGGACCGCTCGAGGCCACGCCATGTTTTCTTTAACCTTTTGGTTGGAAAAAACGAGCCGCTTTGATACTTGGCCTGGCATGGAGTGCCAACCTTTGATTTACGTCGTGATGTCAGCATCCGTTCTTGGGCTCGGCTGCGGAGACGATGCCGCGGCCAAATCCTCCGGCTCATCGTCCACAGGAGCGCTTGACGGGACGACCCGCAGTATGGACGGGTCGACGGGAGCCTCCGCGAGCTCATCGTCGCAGGGCACAACGGCCGCATCAACGAGCGCCGCCGAGTCCACCACGGGGTCTATCGACGAAACGCGCGGACCGACGTCATCCTCCGAGGGATCCACGGGCGGGGAGTCCGATACGGTGGCCGACACGTTTGGGGACGCGTCGCTCTTTGCGGAACTGATCGTGGCAGACTTGGTCGACGTCGCCACGTCCTTCGACAGCGGGACATACTCGCCCTCTGCAGTGATCGGAACGACCGCCCCAGACGTCCTCGCGAGGGTCGCTTGCTCCACCGGAGCTGCTGCCGGAGGCCAAGCGCTGTGCCTACCCGCCGACCTCCCCGAAGCCGGAGCGCCCGTGATGCTTCCAGACCAGTCGGAGGAACTCGACAGCACGGTAGACGACGGAGCCTTCCAAGTCGGCGACATCGCGCTTGGCTCAATCGGGGGCTCGTCCGGGCCATGGTTTTTTCCGTTCAGCCGTGGCGATGGCCCAGCTCCCTCCGAGCTCGAGGTCTCCGGGATGCTCGGCAGCGAGAGCTTCAGCCATTCAATGCAGATGCCACAGCTGCTGGACATCACGGGCGATGACGTCGAATGGGATACCGACGCCGTTGGCAGCGTTTATGTAATCGCGGGCGGACAGATGGAGCTGCTCGAAGGTGGGGCCGCAACGCTTCCGACGGGATGGACCTGGCTCCTGAGTCTCACCGTGGATGAGTCGGTCTACGGTGAGGCATGGATTCGAACGATCGGCATGCGGTTGTATCGGCTCGACGAAGGCTGAAAACAGCTCGTAACAAGTCGTCGCCATCGAAGGAGCGGAGCGCTACCGCTGCTCGAGGAGGTGCCGGCCGCAAAACGAAAAGCTCGAATCAGAGCGAGGCGAGGAACTCCAGCACCGCGGCGTTGACCGCCCCCGGCTGCTCCTGTTGAACCCAGTGCCCGCAGTTTGGGATGACGATCTTCCCGCGGAGGTCGGCGTAGAACGGGTCCATGATGTCCATGAGGTTGGTGCCGGGGGCGTAGCGGAGGACGGAGTCGTGCTCGCCGGCGAGGAAGAGTGCGGGCGGCTGGATCTTGGCCTGCGCGAGGTGCTCGAGGGCGTGGAAGTCGGGGTCCATGTTGCGGTAGCGATGGATGCCGCCGCGGAAGCCGCTGCGCTCGAAATCGGCGACGTACCGATCGAGGTCGGCCTCGGTCAGCCACGCGGGCAGCGGGTCGGGTGCGAGCAGGCCGGTCAAATATCCATCGCCGCGCATGCGAGCGCGCATGGCCTGACGCATCGCCTTGGTGCTGTCGCCCGAGTTCGCAAAGTAGACCTTGGCGAGCGCGTCGCGAACGTCTCGCTCGAACTCGGTCTCGGGCACGTCGGGCTGTTGGAAGTACAAGATGTAGAAGAAGCGCTCGCGATATACGGCCTCGAGCACCTGGGTCGGCGGGACCGGGCCGCCGCGACCCAAATGCGGCACGCTCATCCCGACGACGGCGTCGACGCGGTCGGGGTGCATCAGCGCCGCGTGCCACACGATTGGCGCGCCCCAGTCGTGCCCGATGAGGGTCGCGGTGGGGGCCTCGAGCGCATCCATCAACCCGATGACGTCACCGACGAGGGCCGTCATGGCGTAGGCCTCGACGGCCGCGGGTGCATCGCTCCCGCCATACCCGCGCACGTGCGGAACTGCGACCCGGTAGCCCGCCCGCACGAGCGGCGCGATCTGATGACGCCACGAGTACGCGGTCTCGGGCCAACCATGCACCAGGATGCACAAGGGCCCCTCGCCCTCCACGGCAACCTCGAGCGACACGTCGCCCACGTCGATGCGGCGCATGGAAGGGAACGAGGCGGCGTTCATGCATGCGAGCATAGAGTGCGCATCGCCGTCGGCAGTTCGAACCACGTCCCGAACTGCCGACGAGGCGTGCGAAAGCTCCTCCCTTCGTTCACCGCGATCTGGTTCTGTGGCCGCTTCGGAGGCTTGGACGCACATGATTCGGATCGCTGGGTGTTTTGGATTGGGATTGATGATCATCGCGGGGTGCGGGGAGCCGCCGCGAGAAGACGGCGAGGGCCTGGGCAGCGGCATCGCCACCAACCCCTCCGGCGGTAGCGCCACCTCGGACGCGCCCTCGACCGACGGCGCCGACGCAGACACGACCGAGGGTGACGACGGCATCAAGCTCGACATCCCCGAGCCCGGCGAGACCGACGGCGTGCCCGACAGCGGTGGCGGCGGCGGAACCTGCCCTCCGCTGCCCGGCACCGACGCGACGCTGACCGGCACCGTCTACGCACCCAACCAGGAGATTCCCGTCAGCGGTGCGCTGGTCTACGTCAGCGACACCCCGCCCGACGGCATTCCGCAGCTCGTCTACTGCGCCGAGTGTGTCGAGCTGCCGTGCGACGTTCCGTATACGCTGACCGAGGCCGACGGCTCGTTCGAGCTGCCGGCCTACAGCGGCGAGGGCTACCTCGTGGTGACGAAGGGCCAGTTCATGCGGGTGACCGAGGTCGACTTCACCGACGGCGTCAACGAGCTGAGCGCCGAGGTCACCAGCCTGCCCGACGAGAACGTCCCCAGCGAGGGCCGCTACATCCCCCGGATCGCGCTTGCGTGGGGCTCCTACGATCGCCTCGAAGACGCCTTGGGCAAGCTCGGCCTGGCCGACACCATGATCAACGGCGCGACGTTCAGCGAGGACTTCGTTCCGGGGACCGAGCAGTTCGACGTCTGGAACAACACGACCGACCTGCTCGGCGGTGGCCCCGAGACCGAGTCCCAGGGCTCGTTCGCGACGCTGCTCTCCAACTATCCGCTGATGGAGCAGTACCACATCATTTTCGTGCCCTGCTCCGACGACACGGCCCTGTCCGCGCTCAACGATCCGGCCGTGATCGAGAACGTTCAGCGCTGGGTCGAGAACGGCGGCAAGTTCTACGTCTCCGACTGGTCGAACGAGTTCGTCGGCCAGGTGTTCGGCCAGTACCAGAACTTCTTCACCGACGGCGGCTCGGCCGACCTGCCCAACGCCTACGACTCGGTCGCCACGATCCTCGACGACGACCTCAACGCGTGGATGGACGCGCTGCCGGCGGGCCTCAAGGACATCAACCCGCTCAACGGTGGGGCGGCCGACTTCCCGGTGGTGGAGAACCCGCCCACCATCGAAACGGTCGAGAACTGGTCGGGCATCTCGGCGACGCCCCCGGTCCTCGTGGACGACGGCATGGGCGGCCAGATCGATGTTGGCCACAAGGTCTGGATCGAAGGCCCCGGCGACAACGACATCATCCCTGGCGGCAACCATCCGCTCACGGTCACGGGCGAATACGGCTGCGGCAAGGTGTTGTTCACGACCTACCACATGGCCGAGTTCGACGATTCGTACGTCGGCCTGACGCCGCAGGAGCTGGTGCTCCTGTACCTCATCCTCGAGATCGGCGTCTGCCAGGTCCCGTACGATCCGCCACCGCCCGCGGGCTGAGCTACTCCTGCGCTTGCAGGCGCTCGACGGCCGACGAGTACGACGTGTTGCGGACCATCTCGGCGAGCAGCTCCGTGTAGCGGGCGACCATCTCCGGCCGTCCGCTCGTCTTGTGGTGCTGCAGCGCCTTGTAGATGCGGACGTACGCCTGCTCGGAGTTTACGAAGTACTCGACGGCCGCCAGTACGGCTTCCATCGAGGAGTGGCTCACCGAGGGCGACAGCGCCGTGAAGTGGAACTCGGTGTTCGATGAGTTCGTGACGCCGACGGTCGCCTCTGCCTGCGCATCGGTGGCCTGCTCGGCGTTCGCGTCGCCCATCAGGCCGCGCACCGAGAAGCTGGAGAAGCGGATCGAGCCGAGCGAAGGGAACTCGCCCTGGTAACGCTCGCGCAGCCCGGAGAAAAACGCGTCGAGCATGCCGACGCCCTTGCCATCGACGGAGAAGGCGCGCTCGCCGGGGTTCTCGACCGCCTTGCAGGTGATGGTGCAGTGCCCATCCCCGAAGTCCTCGCTGATCTCGTAGCCGCGGACTTCGAGCGTGCGGAACTCCTCACCGAGAACCTCGCGCATCGTCTGAAGGGCTTTGGTCTGCAGAGGGCCTTGCTCGGCTCGCATCGTATCTTCAGTGTTGCACAAAGCAGCGGCGGGGCTCGCGAGACCGCGAAACCCCGCCTGCGCGACCGCGAAGGGTCGAGGGCTTGATGTATGCCGCAGTGCGTTCGTGCGGCGCGCGGCTTCCACCGCGACGTGTTAGCGCTGGCGGTACGTCACCCGACCGCGGGTCGGGTCGTACGGGGACACCTCGACGGTGACCTTGTCGCCCAGCACGACGCGGATCCGGTGGCGGCGCATCCGCCCGGACAGCTTGGCGATCACCGTGTGGCCTTCGCCGACGTCCACCTTGAAGGTGCCTCCGCTGAGGACCTCCTTGATCACCCCGTCAAACTCGATTGCGTCGTCGCTTCCCATGGTCAAGCTCGCCCGATGCTCATTTCGGGCGGGGGCATCGTGCCCATGCTTTGGAGCACCTACAAGTCACGGAGCTGTCTTTTTTTCGGGCGCGGTCAGCGCAAGAGTTCGTTCTCGCTGACCGCCAACGTTGCTCGCGCCGCCATCGGGGCCACGACGACCACGTCGTCGAACGGATTGTGCTCGTCGGCGCCGTGCGAGCGGAGCACCAAGGTGTCTCCATAGCAGCGGATCTGCACCGGGCGTTGCCACCCGTCGATGGCGCCTGAGAGGCTGCCAGATGCGGTTGCGACCGCCAGCGCCTCCGGGCAGCCCGCCTGTCCACCCGCGCGGGCGCGGCCAAGCTCGACTCCCTGCCGAAGCTGCGTGAGCGTGCGACCGGTGTCGCCGCGGCGGTCCGGAATGCAGACGGAGCCCGTGACCATCCCCATGCCCCAGCCGACGCCGAGCGCCAGCGCCATCAACCCGAACAGCCACGCCGCAGGGTGCCAGCGCGGGGAACGACCGAGAAGTTCGATGAACCAGGGAGACGCCTGCATGCCCCACACGTCCGCAAGGGCCGTGCCATGTGAGGCTCGCGGTGTTTTCAAGTCGGCGGGGCGTAGGAAACCGGGCTCGGCTGACGCGTCGGCAGCGACCCGTGCCCACCGGTGACATCTTGTCGCTGGAACGACCGGCGATACGGATGAGGTTCGACGCTGCCCGCCCGACGCCGACGAAGGTTGGCGAGGGCGTTCTCCAGCACGTCGACGGTTCCCTCCACAAGGTCGATGCCGTCGCGGTCGGGCCATCGGGTGGGGACCAGGCGCGCGTCGAACCACTCCGAGACGCGTCGCACCGCCACCTTCGACTGCACGTCGACCGACTCATCATGCTCGACGTTGGCGAGCCATGCGGCCGCGCTTCGATGCATGACGGCGGCGGCGGCTCGAAAGCGTCGCTGCGCAGCATCGAGCCGGGCACGTCGCACCTGGAACGGGGACTCGCCCGTGGGGCCGCGGGTGAAGAGACGGTCGTAGTAGGACCACGCGACGTCGGCGGCTCGAACGGTTCGCTCGATGTCTCGCTCGAGCGTGCTCGAAGCCGGCAACGCAAGCACCGGGCCGGGCTCGACCCAACGCAGCACGCCCTGCTGGCGACGGGTCATGGCCCGCGTACGCGCAGCCTTCCCCACCTGCTTTCGCTCGACCCAAAGGTACCCAGCACAAAGAGCTGCTACCGAGACAATCGCGACTGCCGACACCCGCCCTCATCGTAACCGAACCGCCGAGTGCAGCACGGCGAGCCCTTCAAACGTTGCGTTTGCGCCTCATTCCCGGGCCTTCTCAGGATTGGACGCCGGTCGCGCCGGTCGCGTGTAAGCCGGCGCTGGAGCCACCGTTGACGAAGCAGTGCGTAGGTGGGTCGCGGGCATATCGGTGGCGCTCTCGTTGGCTGGCTGCGGGCGGACGCCTATCGGAGCCTTCGACGAGTTCGCAGCCCGGGCGGACGAGATGGTCGATCCGCTCGAAGACGGCTGTACCGAGCTCGACGTGCTGTTCGTGATCGACAACTCCTCGAGCATGGGAAACAACCAGCACAAGCTGGCGGTCGGCATCGATGGGTTTCTCGCCGGCTTGGAGAGCGTGATCGACGACCTCGAGTCTCTGCACGTCGGCGTCGTCACCACCGACTCGTACTCTGGGAACGCTCCGGGATGCCGCGCGATCGGTGGCCTGGTCTCGCAAACCGCCGGCCACAACAGCTCGGAGCGCGTCTGTGGCCCGTGGTCCAGCGGCGGGCCCTACATGACCGAGGAAGACGACTTGCGCGAAGGCCTGGAGTGCGCGACGCAGGTCGGTACGCAGGGCGCCAACCACGAGCTTCCGCTGGTCGCCGCCCAGTCCGCACTGTCACCGCACTCTCGCAGCGCGCTGGAGTGCAACGAAGGATTCATCCGGCCGGGCGCGCTCCTGATGCTGGTGTTCCTGACCGACGAAGACGCCAGTGAGGGCACCGGCACCTACGAGGCGCTGCTCGATCTGAAGAGCGGCTACGACAAAAGCATCGTCGTGCTGACCCTCGCCCACATCGATCGCGAGACATGCTCGATCGGGGGGCACGCCGCGCTCGCGTCGAACCTCGTCGACTTCACCGAACGCTTCGAGCACGGCGTCGCCGCATCGATCTGCGCCCCCAACTTCGACGAACCGTTCGCACGGGCCATCGACGCGCTTGCGCTCGCCTGCGAGGGCTGAGCTCAGGCCGCGAGTTCGTGACGCGCCCGGACGAGGTGCTCTTCGAGCGCCGCGAGAGCGCGAGCGCAGGCGAGGAAGTCACCGCAGAAGGCGTTGCGCTCGATCGCCGCGCCGATCGACGTCAGCTTCGGCAGGCCAAAGCTTCCACCCGACCCCTTGAGTCGGTGTCCGAGATGCTGCAACCCATCGGCATCTTTGGCCTCGCACATCGTCCACATGAGCGCGAGGTCCTCGGCTCGGGCGGCGAGATAGCCCGGCAGCAGCGCCGCAACGTCCGGCTCGAACGCCAGCCGGCGTCCGTGTTCACACAGCTGCGCCAGGGTTCGAGATGCGAACCTCCACTCCAGGGGCTTTCGCAAGACGCCCGAGATTCCGACGCGCCTACACTGCCGATGGACGCCGGGATCCGCGTGCGCCGTCAAAGCGACGATCGGTGTGGCGTTTTGCCCCGACACCGACGTCCGGGCGCGGATCTGTCGTGCGAGGGCGTACCCGTTGAGTCCCGGCATCTCCAGATCGGTCAGGATGACCGCGAATCTTCGCTTGGAGGCCAGGACGAGCGCCTCTCCGCCGCCCTCGGCCACGGACACGCGATAGCCCCAGTCCACCAGGGTGCGTGCCAGAAGCCCACGAACGGCAGCATCGTCATCCACCACCAAGAGGTGGCTGCCCTCGAGTTCCTGCTTCCGCACGTCGCACCATGCATCGGCCTCGTGCGATGATTCCTTGAGCGAGCGGTTCGTCGTCCCAACGCGGGACGCAGGTTTCGTCGAGCGCCCAAGGAGGGCCTGGCCACGCGCCTGCACCGAACGCATGAACGAAAGGAGCCCCGGATGAGCACCGATGTGCCACGCGTCCACGTCGTCGACGACGACCGAGAGATCCGCCTCCTGCTCGGCGCCTGGTTGAAGTCGGCGGGCTATGAGGTCGAAGCCTTCAGCGGCGGAGCCGAATACTTGGCCTATCGCGGACCCGAGCCTCGGCTGATCTGCCTCGACCTCCACATGCCGAAGCTCGACGGCATCACCGTCCTCCAAAAGCTTCGAGAGCGTGGCGTGTCGAGCAACGTCGTGGTGTTCACCGCGGACGGTGCCGTCGAGACGGCCGTCGAGTGCATGAAGCTCGGCGCCTTCGACTTCCAGGTCAAGCCCATCCTGAGGGCCCGATTCCTTCGGGTGGTGGAGGCCGCGATGCGACCGCCCGCAGCCGCGCCCGACAAGCCGACGGTCGAGGCTGCCACGCCCCTCGAGGGCCCCACGATGCTGGGCAGCTCCGGCGCCCTGTCGATGGTTCGCGAGGAGATCCGCAAGGTCAGCGACACGGACATCACCGTGTTTATTCACGGGGAGAGTGGAACCGGCAAAGAGCTCGTCGCCCGCTCGATCCACGCATCGAGCCCGCGCGCACGCGGACCCTTCGTCCCGCTCAACTGCGGAGCGATCCCCGAGTCGCTGCAGGAGAGCGTGCTCTTCGGACACGAGAAAGGTGCCTTCACAGGAGCGAACGAGTCGCGCAAAGGCAAGTTCGAGGCTGCGCATGGCGGCACGCTTCTGCTCGACGAGATCGCCGAGCTCAGCGCGTCGGCACAGATTCGGCTGCTTCGGGTGCTGCAAGAGCGCCACGTCGAGCGGGTTGGTGCCGCCGAGTCGATCCCGGTCGACGTCCGGGTCGTGTCGGCAACGCACCGCGACCTGCGAGCCATGGTCGCCACGGGCGAGTTCCGGCAGGACCTGTACTACCGCCTCGTAATCTACCCGATCGAAGTCCCAGCCCTGCGCGAACGGCCGGGCGACGTGCGCGAGCTGTTCACGCACTACGTGGACAAGCACGCCCGGGAGATCGCCACCGAGCCGCCGACGATCGACGACGACGTGTGGCCGGCGCTTCGAAGCTACGCGTGGCCTGGCAACGTCCGCGAGCTCGCCAACGTTGCGCATCGATGCGTGGTTGCCCACCGCGGTGGAACGCTGCGCGCCGCGGGACTCGGGCTCGAGGGCGCCGTCGCTGCGACGCCCGCACCCGCGTCGAACGTTGCTGCACCTGCGGCCGCGCCGGCATCCACCGCACCGCGCGGCCCCACGATGGCCGACGCCGAGCGCAAAGCACTCGAAGAGGCTTTGGCGGCCTGCAACGGCAACGTCACGGCGGCCGCAAAGCGACTGGGCATCGGTCGCGCGACGCTGTACCGAAAGCTCAGCCGCTACGGCCTGTCGCGCTGAGGCTCCCGCACGCGTAACAGGGGCCGCAAAGCGACGGCCGGACATGAAGCCCCCGGTCACGCACTGAGCGTGACGCCTGCGCGACTCAGCGGGCGCGCATGACGTTCATCAGGATGTTCTCGCCGGTAATCGCAGACGCGGTCAGGAACCCGGCGACGAGCGCCCCGCCGACACCCGCCGTGCAGATGTCTTGCCCGGTCAGGTATAGACCGCCAAGGTTCGTCTTCGGCTTGAGGAACCGCTGCTCGAAGCGGTTCGGGTCGTGGGTGAGCCCGTAGATCTCGCCCGACTGGTACGCCGTGAAATGCTGGGTGCTCAGCGGCGTGCTCAACTCGGTGTACGTGATCGCGTCCTTCACCTGAGGCTCGACGCGATACAGGTGCGCGAGCATGCGCTGGGCGTACGCCTCCTTGAGCGCCTCGTACTCATCGCCTCGCTTCTTCCACGGCGCCCCCGCCCACTTCGCGACCCGCTCGTAGGGCATCAGCGTGACGATCTCGATCGTCGACTTGCCCGCGTGGCGCTCCTGGAACGTCGGGTCCTTGGCGGACGGGAACGAGATGTAGACGACCGGCAGCGGCGCGTCGTTGTCCTTCTCGAAGCGCTCCATCACCCGGTCATGATCGTAGTCGTCGGGGTAGAGCCAGTAGTTCGCCTTGGGCAGGTTCAGCGACTCCGTCGTGCCCTCGAGCCCGATATAGAGGCTGGAGTGCGCGAGCGATGGACGCAGCGTGGACAGCTTGTCGTCTGCGCCGACCTTGGCCTTGCCCTCATCGCCGAGCAAGCGCCCGAACGTATTGAGCACGCCCGCGTTGCTGATGACGAGGTCGCTGCGCAGGACCTGGCCGTCTTCCATCTTCACGCCAACCGCCTTGCCGCCCTCGACGACGATCTCCGACACGGATGCGTTGACCAGGAGCGTGCCGCCCTTCGCCTCGATCCGAGGGGCGATGAGATCGGCGATTCGGCTCGAGCCGCCGACGGGATACGAGCCACCAGCAAAGTAGTGCTTCACCAGCGACGCGTGCATCGCAAAGCTACTCTGACGAGGAGGCAGACCGTAGTCGCCGTACTGTCCAGTGAGGACACCGATCAGCTTGGGGTCCGAGGTCAGCTCGGACAACACGTCGTACGTGGTGCGGCGCGCGAATGCCATGTACTTGTGGCGCAGGAACCGGCCGCCTACGAACGACGCCACGTCTCCAAGCCCCTTCTCCACGAAGAAGTTCCGCGACGCCTTGACGACCTGGAAGACCAGATCGACGTAGCGGTCGATCGCCTCTTTCTCCTTGGGGAAGCGCTCCTTGAGGTCGGACTTGAAGTTCTGCACACCGGTTCGAAACGGGTACTCCTCGTCGCCGAACATGATGCGGTCGTAGACCTCGCCCATTTCGGCCCACTGAAGCTCCCCGTCGGTGAGGTGGTCGAAGAGCCGGCGAAGCACGCTGTGTGGGCGATGGACCTCGCCGATGTAGTGGACACCGACGTCCCACTCGAAGCCCTTGCGCTTGAAGACGTGCGTGAATCCACCGAGGACGTAGTGCCGCTCGAGGACGAGAACCTTCTTGCCGGTGTTGGCCAGCAGCTGCGCGCTGGCGAGCCCACCGAGTCCCGAACCGATGACGATCGCGTCATATCGGTCGTCCAGCGTCGCGTTCTTGTAGGAAGAAACCCGGTAGCTCACCGGATGGTTATACCGGGCGCGCATCGCGGCACGGGTCCAAAATCCCCTTCGGGGCGCGCAGCCACGCCCTGCGTGAATGCCTACGGACCGCCTCATCGCCAGCACCCTTGGTGATTGCGAACCGGCCTGGGATGTGCAGTGCTTGTCGTCGCCGGCCGAGCTGCATCGGCCCCCCGACGGAGAAACACATCATGATCGAAGATATGATTGCGCAAATGGCCGAGAAGGTCGGCATCAGCGAGGACCAAGCCAAGCAGGTGATCGAGTTCCTCAAGGAGAACGCCGACAAGGTCCCCGAGCTCATCGGCGGCGACGCGCTCGAGGGCATCAAGGACAAGCTCGGCGGTCTCTTCAGCTGAGCCGACCCCTGAGGTCACAACGAAGGAGCCGGCCGCATGCGGTCGGCTCTTCGCTTTGGTTTTCGAACCCGCGGGAGTCCCGAAGGTTCGCGTTCAGGGCAGGCGAAGCCGGATGGGGCCCTTCGCGGCCGTGGGATCCACGACCCGACCCTTCTGCGTGATCTGCAGCTCGCCGCGCTCCACCATGCGGCGCGCCGCTCGGCGGGTGGGCTCCATCAAGGGGCGCCAGTTCTCGGGCTCCACCGCGCGTGCCGCCTCGCTCGGACAGATGGTCTTGCCCGACCCGCGCGCCTCGAGAAGCGTGGCGATGGTCTGCTCGAGCCGTTCGTCGAGCGCCGAGACCCGCGCTCGCTTGCAAGCGTTGGAGCAGTACCGAACCGAGTCCCAGTCACGCGCCCACTTCTTGCGCCACTCGAAGCGGCGTCCACAAGACGCGCAGACCTTGCTCGGCCGATCCACAGAGCGAGCCTGCGTGGGATGCTACCCGCGCGCACGCGATTCAGTCGTAGGTGTTGCCGCCCGGCGTCGTATCGACGTGAAAGTGGTCGTCGTGGGCAGCATTGAACTCGGGCGTGAGGATGATGTTCCACAGCGACATCATCCAGACCTGGTCCGTGAATCCCCGCAGCAGCTGCCCACCGGGGGTCCCGGGGTTCGGGTTGCCGTCCTCCCAGTCGTCGAGAACGGTGAACTCTTCGCCCGAAGCGAGCACGAAGCCCCAGATGTCCAGCGCCCGGCCAAGACCGTGCTGCGACAGGTTGCTGCTCCCGGAGATCGTGCGGCAGTTGTAGGCACCGATGTGCACCATCGTCTCGACGCCGAGCGACTGTGCGACCGCAGCCGATCCGACGATCGACATCGCGGTCTCACAGCCCACGCGGACGGGGCCATCGCTCCCGTCGATGTACTCGAGACCGACCCCGTTGATCGGCCCGTACAAGAGAACGGGGTCCTCGATCTCGCACAGCAGGTTGGGAAAGCCCTCGGGAGACTCGGGCGCGTGCGAGGTGGGGGTGAACACGGCGCCGAGCTCGAGCAGCTCGGCCTGACACGCCGACTGCGCGTCACCGCCGGCAAACTCCGTCGGGACGCACACCCCCGTCGAGCTGGGGGGCTCTCCGAAGCGGTCCAGCACCGCACACGCGTAGCCGTCGCGACACCCGTTGCCGCCGACGATTCCGGGGTCGCAGCGAGAAAGGCACGTGCCTCCCGAGGACAGGCCGACGTCGGCCGTATCCACGCAGAACGTTCCCGGCGCGCCGTCTTGATCGGGGCAGAGTCCGTCGCATGCGGTCGTACAGGTCCCGCAGGGGAACCCGTCGTCCTCGAGGATGCACTGGCCACCTTCGAAGGGGCAGTCGCCGTCGCTCGCGCACGGCGAGCCTACGAACGGAGTGGACCACGCGGGTGTGCAGTCCGCGGGCTCCGTCCCTCCGGTCGTCTCATCGCCGCTGGGATCCACGCTGGTCGGATCCGGGTCCGGCGTGCCGGTCGAGCTCTCGTCGACCGCGGCGGTCTCGCCCGCGCTCGAGAGTCCGGTGCTGCCACCGTCGGTCCCGCCCGGCGGTGTCCACCCCATCGCAGCGCCGCCGTCGTCACCACACGCCGCCAGCAACGCTGCCGCCGCGACGGTCCACCATCCAATACGCATGACGTCCAGGACGCCACACTCTGTGACTGCCTGCAACGTCTAGGGGCGAAGCGTCGTGGTGGGTTGCGCCACAGGCTGCTAGACCGCCGACGTGGCTGCTGACGACTTCGACGCGCACCCGCTGTGGGAGTTCTCGCTCGCGCACTACCGCACGCCCGGCGTGGCTGCGGCGTGTCTGCGCCTGCAGGACGAACACGGGTTCGACGTCAACGTCGCGCTCGCGTGCCTGTGGCACGAAGGTCGAGGAGGCTCCCCGCTGATGGCGGAGGACTTCGCGGCCCTGCTCGAGCACGAGGCCCGGGCTCGCGTGCTCGCGATTCGTCCGATCCGACGCGGTGCCAAAGCAGCGACGGGGGCCGACGCGCTGTATCGCACGCTGAAGACGGCGGAGCTGCAGGCGGAGAACCTGTTTCAGCGCGCGCTGTACGACGCGCTGGTCGACCGCGGTGGCGACGAGCCCGGGACCGGTCGAGCGTCCTTGCGCGCGTACGCGGAGCACCTCGGCGCGAACGTCTCGGACTCGCTCCTCGACGCGTTCATGAGCGAACCAACGAAGAGCGGGCCGGGGTGAAACACCCGCGGCCCGCCTTGTCGACGCCGTGGAACCGCTAGTCGCGGCGGCGTCGCATCCAGCCCATCGCGACCAGCATCAACGCCAGTGCAGGCGCGCCACCCGAACCGCCGACGGAACATCCGCCGCCGCTCCCGGATGCCGACGCATCACCGCCGCTGTCGCTGTCGGTGTCCGCATCATCGTCCTCGGGCTCGGGCTCATCGTCCGTGGTGCCGCCGGTGCCTTCGTCGCCTGCGGAGTCCGACGCACCGTCGGACTCCGACTCACTGCCGTCGGTCGGGTCTTCGACTTCGCCAACGTCGACGGTGACCGCCATCGACGGCGCCCAGAACCGGCTGTCACGCGCGACCACGCCGAACTCGTAGGCGCCCTCGGGAATGTTCGTGACCTCCCACTCCCATGGCGGCTCGTAGAGTTTGAACTGGGGTTCGCCGTTGATGTACAGCTCCAGCTCCATCACGCCGCGGTCGTCTTCGGGCTCAGCGGTGATGATGAAGTCGGACCCTGGCGCGAACACGTCGCCGTCCTCGGGGTAGGTGAGCTCGACCGTGGGGGGCTCGGAGTCACCCGGGTACGGCTCGGAGGCGCACTCGAGGCTTCCGACCGCGCCGTCTTCCATGCCGGGGTCGCTGCCGTCGATGCAGGTCGGCGCCGTCTGCTCTTGGTCGTCGGCGTACTGGACGTCGATGACCGCGTGCGTTCCGTTGTCTTCGACGACGGTGAAGGTCACGCCGCCCGCAGGATCGGTGAACGAGTCACCGACCTGCATGAGGCCGCCCTGACCGAGGTCGAGAATGTACGGCGACGGGCCGAAGTTGTTAATATCGCCCGCGACGTGGGCGATGACCCCGCCGGACAGGGAAATGTCGAACTCGCCGATGGGCTGGCGGTACTCGAGGTAGTACCAGCGGTCATCCGAGGTCGGGATGCGCAGCGCTTGCGTGCCGTTGCACGGAAGCTCGAGCGGCGCGACGTTGTAGAGGCCGTCCTGCGTACCGTTGACGTAGTTGCAGCCCTCGAGCCAGCCCATGAAGCCCTTTTGGACGGCGTTGATGTGGCCGCAGCCACCGCCCATCGGGTCGTACGGGTCGCCATACTCGACGTGCGAGCACGCGTCGGGGTCGAGGATGACGTCGGTGGGGCAGTCGTAGGCGTGGGAGTGCCCCATGCCGTAGTTGTGGCCGATCTCCTGGTTGCGGACGACGCAGCCGAAGGAGCCGTTGTACCAGCTGTCGCGGGCGGGGAAGTCCACCGAGCCGACGCTCGCCAGCCCGGACCAGCCGCATCCGCCGACGCCGCTGGGGAAGTAGTACATGATCTGCGACCAGTCCTCGACGCGGTGCCCCTTCTCGGTGAAGGCGGCGAGCGCAGCGTTGGCGATCGCGGTTGCGTTGCAGCTTGCGGGGCGCTCGATGGTGTACGGCCCGAACACGCGGCCGGCCATCGTCTCCTTGCCGTAGGAGTTCTCGCCGTAGAAGACGTTCGTCGACTTCTCGCCGGTGTACATGTCCTGCTCGGCGATTGCGTTGGTGATGCCCGACGCGCCTTCCCAGGTGAGCAAGATGGTGGCGAGGCGACGCGGTGCGTACGGGTCGGAGTCGATGAGCGGCTGGGGGGGCTGCTCGACGATCTCGAAGTCCGACACCAGCAGTGCACCGTCTTCGTTCGGCTCTCCCACGGCGCGGACGACCGCATTCCGAGGGATCTCCATCCCGTCTGGCAACACGATCTCGTGCTCGTTGTTGCCCTCGATGAGATAGTGGAGGATTCGAGCGTCGCCATCGAGCATGGTCATGGCGCGGGTCTCGAATCGACCGGTGATGCCGGGTGCGGCCAGGTCACCCGAACGGGAGAGACCGTCCAGGGACTCGGATTCACCGGCGTCTTGGCAGCCTGCGAAGGTCGCCAAAGTGACGAACCCGGCGATTCGCACGATACTTTTGGGGGGACTTTTCGTTCTCATGGCCCTGCGACGATCCGTCGCGCAGCATAACGAGCGGTCGCGGTCGTGGAAAGTGCGCAGTCGGGGTTTTTCGGTGCAGTTCCGGAGAAATATCGGTGCTGCAGGTTACGGCGGCGAAGACGCCCAACGCGCGGGGTGGATCCGCGCGCGGGGCTCACCGTTTGGACCCTGGGTCGGGCGCTCAGGGGGTCAGGCGCTCAAGCGCTCACATCGTCGGTGATGCGGATCGCGGCGAGCCGATCGCCCTCGACCTCCATGATGCAGACGCCTCCGACCATGTCCGTGGGCCCGTACGCAAAGGCGTACTCCACGGCGATGGTGTTCCCAGCGACGGTGCTCGTCATCAGCTCGAAGCGCGCCCGCGGTGCGTCGACGAGGTGACCGTAGAACTTGGCCCGCCCCTGCGGCCCCTGGTGCTTCCAGCGATCGCCACTGGGCTCTCGGACGTATCCATCTTCGGTGAAGCGGGCGAGCACGGCGTCGACGTCGGCCACCGAGATCCGATCGATGTACCACTGGAAGATCTCGGGGACGGGTTCCGTGGGACGTCCCGCCAGCGGTGGCGCTCGAAACACGTGGCCTCCGGTGTACGGCCACGTCGAGTGATAGGTGCGGAGTTCGGTGACTCCGCCCTCGCCGCGGTCCGCCACCAGCACGAACGGCAGATCGACCGTTTCCCCGTTGGCCTCGATCGCAAACGACAGCTCGTGGACCGCACGGGTCTGGTCTTCGAGGTATGCGAGCTCGGTGGGCTTGGCGTTCAGGGCCCGCAGCCACTGCGCGCTGTCCTCGACCCACCGCGCGAGGCCCTCGGTTCCTTCCAGCCTTCCCAGGCGTTGATCTTGGACGACGCAGGACGGGATGACCGCATTCGACAATGCGGCCACGTTGCCCTCGAACAGCGCCTCGACGATTTCTCTGAAGTCTTTCATCGGTTGGCCTACCTTAGAACTCGACGGTCAGGGAGCCGCCGTTGCTGCTGATCTCGTTGAGGTCGGTGCCCTCGCCGATCGTGATCGCGATGGCGCCGTTCTCGAACGTCCACTCCGTGGGCAGGCCCTTCACGAACGAGGTGTCGGTCGTGACCGTCGTGCCGGGCTCGAGGATCTCGACCGTGGCCGAGAAGTTCTCGTCGGTCGAGGCACCCAGCGCCGCCGCCGTGATCTCTTGATCGAACGCGTAGTAGTAGCGGTCGAACGTGGTGTCGTCGTACATCGTGATCATCAGGTCGGCTGGGTTGGCGACGAGGGTCATCGTGATGCTGTCGGCGGTCACGTCAACGTCGTAGGTTCCGAACGCGAAAGCCGGGCAGCTCGACGCCATCCTCGATGTCGACCGGTCCTTGGGAGTCGACCGTGGCCGCGGCGCCCATGGTCGCCGTCGCGTTTTGGAAGGAGTTGACCGCTTGCGCGAGCACGGTGGGTGCAACGTCTGCCGCGCCGGTGCTCGACTCGGAGCCGGTCGGGCCGGGCTCTCCCGAAGAGGAGTCGGCCGAGTCATCGGTCGTGGTGGTGGTGGTCCCGGGGTCGGACGACGACGACGAACCGGGCTCGGCGGTCTCGGCAGTCTCCGCGGTCTCACCGGTCGTGGTGTCCATGGACGTCGATCCGGACTCCGAAGGCGTGTCGGTGTCGTCCCCGCAGCCCACGAGGGCGACGGGTATGGCGATCAGGAACGGAAAAATGGAGGGCTTGAGGATGTTCATCAGGACAACTCCCGCGGCTGCGTCTCGCAGTCGGCTTGGGGACGCATGCAAGACGTCGACGCCGAGCTCCGCCCTGCGGGCCGGTCGACGCTGAGGCAGAGCGTGGACCGAGGACCGAGGCACCACCGCCGTGAAATCCCGAATCGAGGATTCGACCCCATCGAACGGTCCCCGATGCAACACTCATCGTTACCGCCCCCGATTCGAAATGGTCGAACGTTCGCTCCAAGAGGCCCTGACCCATTTGCCGCGCGTCGTCGTGTTCGTCGAGCTCGCCCAGCAAGGGTCGTTTCGCGCCACGGCCAAGTCGCTCGGCCTCTCGCCGAGCACCGTCACCCACCACCTCCAAGCCATGGAGGACGCGCTCGGCGTCCGGCTGATCGAACGAACCAGCCGCTCGATGACGCTCACCGCCGCGGGCCAGACGTTTCTCCACGAGGCCGAGGAGATCGTGGCGATCTGGCGTCGTGGCGCCGCGGGAGCGCGTGCCTATGCCCATGCGCCGGTCGGAACCCTGGTCGTGACGGCGCCCGACGTCCTCTCGGAGCGGTTCGTCGTCCCCGCAATCGCCCGCTTGGTCGCCCGCTACGACGAGGTCCAGGTCGACCTGCGCGTGTCCACGGCCACGCTCGACCTCCTCGCCGAGGGCATCGACGTCGCCATCCGGATCGGCCCCCTCCCCGACTCGAACTACGGAATGCGCCTGCTCGACCGGGGGCAGCACGGCATCATCGCGACGCCCGAGCTGGCGGCGCGCTTTCCCGCCAGCCACCCCTCCGATCTCGACGCCGAGCCGTGGATTCAGTTCAACCGCCACGCCGAGCAGCTCCAGCTCCTCGGGCCGGACGGGCTGACCCACACCCGCGATGGCGACGCGCGCGTCCATACGGCGGCTGCGGGCTCCCTCATCGGGTTGATCCTGCAAGGAGCGGGCTTTGGGATGATTCCCCGCGTCCTCGTGCAGCAGGAAGTCGAACGAGGCGACGCTGTCGTCGTGCTGCCGCAGTGGTCGATGGGCCCCGCGAACTTCTACGCCGTGACCCCCTCCCCGAACGCAACCGACGCCAAGGTCCAGCTCTTTACGGACATCCTCGCGGAGCTGTTCGCCGAGGCGCGTGCGCGTGACCCGGCACGCGCTCGGCTTCACTCGAAGAGCGACAGTGGCGCGCCGCCAGCGTAGAGCGGCCATAGCAGCACGACCTCGACCACGAGCAGCCCGTGGTCGAAGGCGAGCCACGCAGGATCCGACTCGCTCACCCACAGCAGCGCGTACAGCAAGCCGAGCACCCCCGCCTCCACCCCTAAGAGCATGAGTCCGCGCCCGAGCCGCATCCACGTCACTGCGCCGCCTCGCAGTATTCGCACCCACTCGCGGGCATCCGCGCGAACGAGCAGCACGACATCGGCAAACCCGTAGGTCACCAGCGCGCCCAGCAGCGCCAGGCCCGGCGGTGTCCCGCTCCACGCAAAGAGGCCCGCGACGGCCCACGGCAACAGCACCGCGACGAGCCAGCGCCCGGCGCTGCCACGAGGCTGCGACTCCTGCTGACGCAGAGCCGCCAGGACCGGGCCGAACACCAATCGAATCGCGCCGTAGCTGCCGAGCAGACCGACGACGAGCATCGCGGGCACGGCCAGCACCGCGACCACGACCACGGACGCGGCAAACAGCGGACCGGGCCATGCATCGGTGGGCGGCACGGTGGGCAGCGCGGCGCCAATCCTGCCGAACACGTACGCGAAGCGTTGGGGCGCGACGCGATCGGCCAGGGGCAGCGACGCGACGAGAGCAGCCGCCATCGACACGAGGTGCCCCACGACCGCAAACCATCGATACGCCGCTTCCATCGTGTCGCCGCGAGCATAGTCGTGCCCGTCGCCCGATTGATCCCCAAAAAAGGGGGACGGTGCCTCCACGCACCGCCCCCCTCAGAGCGACCGAACGAAAATCTATTACAGCGGGTTGCCCGAGTGGGGCGTCGCCAGGTAGGGCATCTCGTCGAAGAACGGCAGGTCGTTCGCGTCGACGCCGTCCCCGATCGGGGTGAGGCCCTCATCGCCAGGCAGGTTGCAGGCGACGGTCAGCAGGGTGTCGGTGACATCGTCGGTGAGCGTGCGTCCGTTGGGGAAGCCGCTGTTGTCGAACGTCTGCCCTTGCGTGATGTTGATGCGCAGCAGATCCGCGGGCGCCGTGCCGTTGGGTCCGAGCAGGCCGACGATGTCCAGGCGACCGTCCTCGGGCGCAGGCGGGCATGGAACGCCGAGCACGGCGTCGAGCAGCACGGGCACCTCGGGGTCTAAAATGTAGGCGCCGAAGTTTGCGACGTCGTCGACGGGATTGCTTCGGTTGTACTTGTCCTTGTCCTGGAGCGGCACGATCACTTCGTTGACCAGCGGCCATCCCAAGCGGGAGACCTGCACCCAGCCGCCGCCGAACAGCGGCTCCTTCTTCGAGCGGCGCACCGTGATGCGGGGGCGGAGCGCCTTGGCGTAGACGCCGACCACCGAGCTGAGGCCATCGTCGCCCTCCGCGGGACGCTCCCCGTCGTTGGCGACATCGTCGATGGGCACCTCGAGCACGATGGACATCACGTTGACGCCGTCGGTCGTGGGCGCACCGCCGACGCCGAGCAGGTCGAAGACGTGCAGGTCGACGAAGAAGGGCTCATCGCGCGGACCAGCGAAGACCTGCGCGCCGTTGGAGAGGTCGGCGATGCCTCCACGAGCGACCTCTTCGTACGACCCATCGGGGAACGAACGGTCGCCGACGTACCACGGCGCAACGGGGATGTTCTCACCGACTTTGTCGTACGTGATGTTGCCGTCGTCCTCACGCTCGACCCGGTACACGCGCATGCGCTGCTTGACGTTGAGCGCGTCAGCGTCGATCGAGGTGATCGGCCCGGTGTTGTAGAGGAAGGTGCCGCCGTTGTCCGTGGTCGTGTCGAAGTCGAACACGTACTTGATGTCGGGCACTGCGTCGCCATCGTTGTCGAGCGAGATCGCGTAGAGCGCCTGGTCCGAGAAGCGATAGAAGTTGGGCCCCGATTGCGGAAGCAGCAGCGGCACGTAGTTGGCGACGATCACCAGGTTGTCTGGGTTGTCCGGGCTGATGAACGTGTAGACGTCGGTGTTGTCGACGAACTGGTCCTCGGCAATGGCCGGCGCTTCGCGGTGGCTCGACGCTGCGGCGGTTTGCGGGAGGGACAGGGCCGCACCAGCGATGGCTGCGGCAGCGAGGAACTTGTGGAATGCGTGCATGACTGAAAATCTCCGGGGGGTTCGCGGGCGGACCTACTCGTAGGTCGCGAGGTAGATGCTGGTCTCGGCGGCGATGACCATCACCGGCGCGTTCCGAGCCGCGGCGACGCCGGAGGGCTCGAGGATGTCGGACGTGGGGACGAGGGCAACGTCGCCGTCGACGGTGTTGGCGGTGATGAGGCGACTTCCACCGAGGTCGTCGCTGACGGGAATGACCGCCGTCACGCCACCGGGCGCAAGCGAGACCCCACCGTGGCGTCCCATGCCCAGGCCAGAGGCAACCTCGGAGACCGAGCCCGTGTCGTCGATGGCGAACAACAGCCCTTCGGCGCCCGACTCTGCCCGCGCGTGGTGATCCATCACCCACGCTACGTCGTTCTCGTCGACATGGATTCCCGTCGGTGACACCAAAGGCGAACCTTCGTGGAGCACGGATGCGGGTCCACCTTCGGCCGGCGCGACGAAGACCGCCGGCACGCCCGCCTCCGTATATCCCGAGATGTACAGGTCCTGGCAGTCCACCGAGACGATGAGGCCTGCAGCCCGCCCCAAGCCTGAGACGCCGTACGGCTGCGGTGCGCCGCCCTCAGGGGAGAGCGCGAAGATTCCCCCGGGGAAGTCCTCTTGTGCATCGTCGAAATCGATGGCGGCCTCGATCGAGGAGGCGCCGCCGATGTCGGAGACGAGCACTTGGCTGCCGTCGCAGCTCACCGCCACGTCGCTGGGGTATGCCAGAGGCGCTCCCACGTGCAGCGCAGAGACGTCGCCCTCGAGGTCCACGCGGAAAATGCCCGGCGCGCCGCCGTCGTCGTACGCCGCAAAGTAGAAGGCGGAGCCGTCCGGTGCCGCCGCGACTGCGCTTGCATCCGTGAAGCCGCTGTCGGCGAGCAGCTCGATGACGGTTGGAGCGTCACTCGGGAGGCCGCCAGGCGCATCCCCGGTGCTGTCGTCTCCGTTGTCGTCGTCGTCCGGGGTCGTGTCCGATCCCTCGGCGGACGCATCACCCGACTCGGATACGGGCGCGTCGTCGGTGTCGCCCGGGCTCTGGCTGGGGGCCGAGGAGCAGCCCCCGGCGGCAGCAGCGAGCGCGAAGCCGGCTGCGAGAAGATTGATTCGTTGCATGACTCTCCTGGTTCTCCGCCCGCGAGGGACCGAGATTCATCTACGGGTTTGGTGGTTGGGGAAGGCGCTCACAAAAGGAGCGTGCGCTCGACGAGCCAGATGCAGCCGCACGCTCCAATCGCGCATGAGCCAGCCTGGACAGCGTAGCGGCGGTAACTCGGCCGCTGCGCCCAAAGGGTGAGCGGCACCAGCACGGCGAGGACGGCCGCGACTTGGCCGAGCTCGATCCCGAGGTTGAAGCAAAGCAGCGCGAGCACGCGGTGTGCGTCGGGCAGGCCGACGTCGGCGAGCACCGACGAGAAGCCGAAGCCGTGAATCAAGCCAAAGGTCGCGGCCAGCCGGGCTCGACGCCGCGCCGTGCTGCGCGTCGGAGCCTCGGGGCGGGCAACGTTCATGCCGGCCACCACGATGATGCTTGCCGCAATGGCGGCCTCGACCCACGCGCTGGGCAGCACCACCCAGCCCAGCGCCGCGGCACATAAGCTGACGCTGTGTCCGAGCGTGAAGGCGGTGACGATCCAGCCGACATCGCGCAGCGCGGCTTCGAGCCCGTCTCGCTTGGACGTCAGCCCCGCGATCAGCAAGAGCGACAGCAGGAACAGCAGGTGATCCCAGCCGGTCACCAGGTGGACGATGCCATCGCGCACGAACGCGCCGGCCGTCGTCCGCGCTGATGTGTCGGCGTCGAGCGAGAGCGTCCTCGCCTCTGCGCGCAGAACTCCGGACACCGCGGCCTCGCCGTGGCGGACGGTGACGAACACCTCGTGGTCGGGTTCGTCTGCAAAGATCGTGTCGTCTCGAAGGACGAGGCCGGCTTCGCTGGGGCAGTCGAAGCGGAGCCCGACGACGAGCGCTTCGTCCTCGAGCGCAGGGGGACCGGCCTCTGCGGCGCACGGGCCCGCGTCGGAGCCCACCGCAATGCCACGCGTGAGCCACCCGGCGAGCAGGCCTTCGTGGCGCTGCAGGTCGGATGCATCGAGGCTGCGCCCCAAACCCAGCGCCAGCGCGGCGTCGAGCCCATCGACGCGAGCCTCCACCTGCGCGCCACCGGGCGTAACCCGCACGTCGAGCGACTTGGTGCTGCCCATGTGCGCGGCAGCGGTGGCGGGAAGACTCAACGTGCCGAGCAGCGCGGGTACGGCGAGGAGCGAGCGAAAGCGCGTCATCGTGATCTGCCTCGGGTACGAAGTTTGGCCACCTTCGGATCGGGCTTTCTTCGAACCCAGGACTCGCCGTCGCCAATGTCGCGAACCGCGTGAACACGCACGTCGTCGAAGCGCAGCGAGGTCGCGTCTTCGGCCGAGAGCACAAAGCTCGCAAGCGTTCCTTCGATGGTGGCGACACACGACCGCGAGCCGCACTGCTGCATCAACGCCTCGTGCTGCGCCTCGTCGAGTCGAAGCCGTGGCAGCCAGCCCTGCACGATGCGGGCTTCGGCCCGACCGTGGTCGAACGGCAGCACGGTGCATGCCTCGGCGGTCCGACACAGCATCGGCTGCACCGCCACCTCCCAGGTGAAGCGGCCGCCTTGCCAGGCCCGGCGCACTCGCTCGAGCGACTCGGCGCGGGTCAAGCTCGACTCGGACGTCGCGGTGGTGATCGCATGGGCGAGGTCGTAGGCGGTCCGCGCGTCGGGACGAACCATCTCGTCCGCCTCCTCAACCCCTGCCGGCTGGCGATCGGCCGATGGCTCCGCAGGTGGACGATGACAGCCAACGACCAGCATGACGGCCGCGAACCCGAAACGGCGGCTCATGACGCCCCCAGTCGCGCCCGCAACGCGTTCGCCAGCACGGGGTCTACGGTCGCGTCGAGGGCAACGGCGGCGTCGAACGAGCGCCTCGCCTCGGACAGCTCGCCGGCCTGCGCGTGGACGAACGCATCGTGCAGCGTCAGCTCGGCGTCGACGGTGCCCAGGGCCAACGCAGCGTTCATGGCTTCGCGAGCGCGCTGGTGATTGCCCGTACGTGCAGCTGCGAGCGCGAGCGTGTCCCACGCCCAAATGTTCTTCCGGGCGGCAAGCTCCCGCTCCGCCAGCGACAGCGCGCGCGAGCTCGCCTCGCCGTGCCGCGCGAGGTAGTGCGCCAGCGGACGCGGATCGTGATCGGCAAGGCGGCGGGCCTGCTCCACCGTGGGCGTTGCGTCCTGCCCGGCCGCACGCTGTACGTCGGCCAGAATGAGCAGGCCTTCAGCGCTGGGCTGGGCATCGACCGCCGCCGAGAGAGCCGCAAGCGCGTCGTCGAGGGCGCCGGACTTCGCGAGGGCCCGGCCCCGAAGCGTCAGAGCGGGGGCGTAGTCGGGCACGAGGCCCAGTGCCCGCTCCGCGGCCGCGAGCGCAGGCGTGGTGTTGCCACGCCGCAGGTGCATCGCGCCCAGATCGGTGAAGCACCACGCCATGGATTCAGGCTCTCGCGCGCTACCGGAGTCGAGCGCGAGCTCGAGCGCTGCCACGGCGCCGTCGAAGTCACCGTAGAGCCACCGCAAGTACCCCACGCGGTTGTAGCTGCGCAGATCGGGACGCAGGTTGATTGCGGCTTCGTAGGCAGCTTCCGCATCGCCATACCGACCCAGCTCCGTCGCCGCGTCGCCCACGAGCAGGTGCGGCGTGGGGTCGTGCGGCATCACGGCCGCAAGAGCCCGCCCCGCGTCGATCACCGCCTCGAAGCGATGCGCGTCGAGCAGGAGCATCACCGAGAGGAGTCGAAGCCTCGGGGCGTCGGGAGCCTTTGCAAGGCCGGCCTCGACCACATCGCGGGCGTAGGCTCGGTGCGCTGCGTCCCCCGATCGTCGCGCTTCCCGGAGGAACGCAGTGGCCAACGTGACGTGCGCTGCGAGGTCGTCGGGGTCGGCGCGGAGCTGCTCCTGCGCCCGGGCGATCGCCGGCGCATCTGACGCGTCGAAGCCCATGGCGAGCGTCGCCGATGAAGCCTGGGTTGCAGACTCGGCGCCGT
>JBCCQM010000089.1:0-31597 GCA_039024335.1 Myxococcota bacterium | reverse complement strand
GACGGGCACGGCTTGCGCACGTTCGACGTTCGCGGCGTCACCGTGTCCGTCCTGAACTGCTGGGAAAACTGGATGCCGCTCGCGCGCGCGGCCTTGTATGCCCAGGGCCCGCAGCTTCACCTCGCCCTGTGGCCCGGCACCGACCGCAACACCGTCGACATCACCCGATTCGTCGCCACCGAGGGCCGCATGTTCGTCCTCTCCGCCTCTGCCCGCATGGCCTTCGAAGACGTCCCCGCCGACTTCGAGCTCGGCCAGCGCCTCGGCGACGCCTGGACCCGCAACGGAGGCTCGGCCGTCGCCGCGCCCGACGGCACCTGGGTCTGCGAGCCCGACACCACCACCGACGGCCTCGTCATCGCCGACATCGACCCCAGCCGAGTCCTCGCCGCCCGGACCACCTTCGACCCCGCCGGCCACTACAGCCGCCCGGATGTGTTGAAGCTGACCGTCGACCGCGGACGGCGGGAGCCGGCGGTGTTCGAGGATTGATGAGGGGGATGCGGAAGGTCAGTCGATTTGCTGGCCTTCGCGTTCTCGGGACTGCTCGTCGGCGAAGGTTTCTTCGGGGGAGAGCACCAGCCGGTGTCGTGCGTAGAGGGCGAAGTACAGCAGCCCCGCGACGTACCAGAGCGCCGCGCCGATCACCGCGTAGCGGTAGGCTTCTTCGACGACGAACATCGCGACGAGGGTGGCGGCGGCGATGAGGGCGGCGACGACGGCTCCGGCGATGCCGAACGGGCTCTCGTAGGGGCGCTCGAGGTGTCCGTGGCGGAGCTTGAGCAGCACGTACGACGCCATCTGCAGGACGTAGGAGATGACGGCGCCGAAGACGGCCATGTTGAGGAGGGCGGCGCCGACCTTGCTGCCGTCGCCGAGCACGTGGACGAGCAGGGCCACGCCGTAGCCGAGGGCGGCGCCGGCAATGAGGGCGACGTGCGGGGTCTTGCGGGTGCTGTGGGTGACGCTCAGCGGTCGTGGAAAGTAGCCCGCACGCGAGAGCGAGTAGATCTGGCGACCGTAGGCGAACACGATGGAGTGGAAGCTGGCGACGAGGCCGGTGACGGCGATGAGGGCGAGCACCCGCGCGCCGATGCCGTCGCCGAAGATGGTGCGAAAACCGTCGAACAGCGGCTCGTCACTCGTGCCCAGCGCCGCAGCGCCCGGGGGCATGGCGGTGTTGAGGACCAGGGTGAGAAAGGCCGTCGCGACCAGGGTGAGCAGCCCGTACAGGATGCCCTTGGGCATGTCCTTGGCGGGGTCGTGGGCTTCTTCGGCGGCGAGCGGAAGCTCTTCGATCGCGAGGTAGAACCACATCGCGAACGGCAGCGCTCGCAGCACGCCGGAGACGCCAGAGGGCAGCCAGACCGACTCGCCCGGAGCGGGTGCGATGTCGAGGGCGGCATCGAGGGAGACGTGCGGGACGGCTCCGATGAAGAAGACGGCCAGCGTGCCCAGGGCCAGCAGCGTGATCAGCACCGTGAAGCGAAAGCTCGCCTCCACGCCGTAGATGTTGAGCCCCACGAACAGGCCGTACGCAAGCAACCACCACAGCGGCTGCATCGAGTCGGCCGTACCGAAGATCGCGCCGAGGTAGCTACCGATCGCGACGACGATCACCGCAGGCGTGAGGATGTACTCCATGTTCTCCGCGAGCCCCGTGACGTACGCGCCCCACGGTCCCATCGCGGTGCGGGCGAACGAATAGGCGCCGCCGGTGTGGGGCAGCGCCGGCGACATCTCGGCGATCGAAAAGCACAGCCCGCCGTACATCAGCGTGATGATCCCGGTCGCGATCAGCATCCCGCCGAACCCGCCCGCTGCCAGGCCGTAGTTCCATCCGAAGAAGTCGCCGCTGATCACCGCGCCCACGCCCAGCGCCCACAGCGACCACACGCGCGCGTACCGCTTCAGCCCTCGCTTCTCGAAGTACGCGTCCTCGACGTCCTCGTACCGCACTCCCTCGCGTTGGCTGGGCTCCGACACCCCGAAAGCCTACCGGCTCCAGCGGTGGTTGCGGGGATCGCCGTGACGAGGCGGTCCAACCTCAGCGGTCGTTGGGCCGCCAGGCTGGGCCGGAGGCTCCCCGGAGGGCGTGAACTTTCTTGTTCGAAGACGGGAACGTTTTTCATCGGAGTCGCGACTACGCGGACGGAATGAAAATCACCCGATTCCTATTCGCCTTTGCGCTTTCCTCGGCCCTCATTGGCTGTGACGCTCAAGATAGCGTCGAGCAGGAAGACGCTTCCGTCGACGATGCCGACGTTGAAGACTTCGACGCTGAAACTGACGCTTGGGTCGACAGCGACGGAGACGCAGCTGCGGATCCCGCTGAGATTGACGGCTTCAACACCAACGTCGACCCCGCGGCGGTCGGCTTTCCAACCTGGAGCTGCCGAGCCGGATTTGCACAGGCCAAGCCGCGCCTCTGTGTGAACTCATCGACGCCGGCAAACTACAACTACGCATCCGCCCAGAACTACTGCAGGGACCGGAGATCGCGAGTCTGCACGCGAGAAGACTACGCGTACATCTTCGGAGGGTCGAACCCACCTTCGGCGTCCTACAACCCCAAAGACTACTGGCTTGGGAACACGACTGGAGACGACCAGGCGCTCTGTGGAAACCGGGATATTACTTGGCAGTGGGACAACGATCGATTCAACTTCGATGGAACCTGCAACGTCTCCGACCAAAAGCGCTTCCGCTGCTGCCACGACGACGAGTAGTCGGACCTCGTGGAGGCCGCTCCGCCTTCGCTCACACTTTGGCGCCGAAGTGTGAGCGGAGGCGAGTCCTTCGAGAAAGCTACGGGCGACAAGCAACGGACTAGAACAGCACGCTCGCTTGAACGACTCGCCCTACCAAGTCCCGCGATACAGCAGCGAACCGGGTCGAAACAGCTCCAGGGCGATCGTGCCTTCGCCGTCTTCGGTGAAGTGCGCGGCCGCGCACAGGACGTGCTCGAAGATGCGGGCGAGGTCCACTGTGAACAGCTGGTGGGGGCAGTCCAGAACGATCTCGGCGGAGCTTCCGTCGACGGTTGCGCTGAGCGTGGAGCCGCGAAAGAAGGCGCTCCAGCGCAGGTGGGCGCCCTTGAAGAGCAGGCGCGGCGTGGCGGCCCACATCAAGATTCGATACATCGGGGAGTTGAAGACGTGCCCTGCCGCGGCCTGAATCCAGGCGTTTTCGGCGGGGCCATCGACCTGCTGCGCTTCGACGGCGGCGACGATCAGCGCGAGGGCCTGACACTGGGGGATCCAGGTGTTCGCCGGCGGCGGATCATCGACGAGGGTCTGCAACGGCTCGGGGAGACCGAGCAGCGGAGCTTTCGAGTACGCGAGGACGCGGCGATGCACCGAGGCCTTGGCCTGGCACTCGGGAAAGGAGTCCAGCCCCGCGGGCAGCTGCGCGAGATATGCGCGCAGGCGCTCGAACGACGGGACCACGGCTCGAGGCTCACCCATGCGATGCCTCCCATGCGGCGACGCGTGGGTTCATGATGCGTCGCCACAGGGGAGGGACGAGCGCCACGACGAAGGCAGTGGGGTAGCTGAAGGGCAGCTGGGGAACCTCGTCGAAGTGCCGCAGCGCCCAGTGCGGGCGGTGGGCAGAGGCGTGGTGGTCGCTGTGCCGCTGCAGGTTGAACAAGAAGCGGTTGGTCAGCCGATGGCTGGCGTTCCAGCTGTGGTGCGGCTGCACGCGCTCGTATCGACCCGACGCCTGCGTCCGGCGGACCAGGCCGTAGTGCTCGATGTAGTTGATCGTCTCGAGCAGCAGCACGGCAAACAGGGATTGCAGGCCGAACACGAGCACGCCCTCAAGGTCCCCCACCACGTAGGCGCCCCCCGCCAGGCCCATCCACAGGATGCGGCGACGCGTCCACGGCTTCATCCGATCGGGGTGGCGGTTGGACCATGCACGATCGAGGGCCCGGGCACTCTTCCAGCCGCCCAGGATGCTGCGCCACCAAAACGCGTAGAGCGACTCGTTCAGGCGTGAAGTCGCGGGATCGAGCTCAGTGGCGACGCGGCGGTGGTGGCCGCCGATGTGTTCGGTGCAGAAGTGTCCGTAGGAGACACTCGCCATCAGCAGCTCGGATGCCTGCTTGGCGAGGGTATTGGCGCGGTGCATCAGCTCGTGCGCGACGGTGATGCCCCCCGCGCCCGTGACCAGGCCCCCCGCGAACCCCATGGCCAGCCGCTCGCCCCAGGTGGCGTCGCCAGCCTGGCTCACGACCAGGGCGATGAACGCGAGCTGCAGCGGGACCCAGGACCACAGCACCGCGTCTCGGCCTGCGGCCCGCTCCCGAACGCGCTCCGGGACCGGGTTGTCAAAGTCATGCCCGCCGACGAGGTCGAACAGCGGCAGGGCAACGAGCAGATAGACGGGTCCGATCGCGATCCACGGACCGCCGAGCACGATGCCCGCGCCACTGACGAGCGGCATGGTCCATGAGAGCCAATCCCCTCGCCGCGTGCCCGACATCGGTCAACTCTACGGTTGGCGCGCGATGCGTTCAACGAGCGTGTCCGCGCCTTTGCTGCGTGAATCGGCGTTGCGACTCCAGCAGTGGCGCTGCAACGCCGTTCGGACGGTCCTCGGAAAAAAGCGAGGCGTCGGCGGTGGTCACAAGTGCGACGTTCGACGATCAGTCATCCCACGAGGCGGATCACGGCGTCGAGCTGCTCGATGTAGTCGGCCGCGTCGGCGTAGCGCTCGCCGGGCGTCTTCGCGAGGCCGCGGTCGACGAGCTCGTCGATCGCTTCGGAGGCAGGAAGTGCCGCAGGCGCGAGGTCGCTGACCAGCGGGGGCGTGGTGGATACGTGCATCGTCAGCAGCGTGACCATGTCGTGCGCACGGAAAGGCAGCTTGCCGGTGAGCATCTCGAACAACAGCACGCTCACCGCATAGAGGTCGGCGCGACCGTCGACGACCTGGGCGATCGCTTGCTCGGGGGCGATGTAGGCGGGCGTGCCCAGGGTCATGCCTGCCGCCGTGAGTCGCGTGCGATCGGGTCCGGTCGCTTCGTCGGGCAGCTTGGCGATGCCGAGGTCGATGAGCTTCACCGTGGGGGTGGCACCTTCTTCGACGAACAAAACGTTGTCGGACTTGACGTCGCGATGGACGATGCCGCGGCTGTGCAGGTGCCCGAGCGCCGAGATGATCTGTCGCGCGATCTTCAGGGCCTGCGCGGGGGGAAGGGCTCCCTCCGTGATGCGGTCGGCGAGGTTGCGCCCTTCGATCAGCTCGAGGGCGATCCACATTGCGCCGGGGAGCTCGCCGTGGGCAAAGCTCCGCACGAAGCTCTCGTGGTAGACGAGGTTCATGGCGACCGTTTCGCGGACGAAGCGAGCGCGCATGTCGTCGGTCCCGGGGCCGAGGAACACGACCTTCAATGCGACTTCGTCGGAGGTCTGGGTGTCCTGGGCGCGGTGGACCACGCCCATGCCGCCTTCGCCCAGACGCGCGCCCAGCTTGTAGCGGCCGCCGATGAGCTCGGGCAGAGCCCCCGGCTGTGCGGGTTGGTCCCCGGTCGCCGAACCAGCCCCGGCCGGCGCGACCGGTCGTGGATTCGTGATCAGATCGACGAACTTGGTGCGCGCCTCTTCGAGCAGCCGTTCGAACTCGGGGTACTCGAAGCCCATCGCCGCAGCGACCTGCTTCGGGTCGTTGCCTTCGAGCTCGACGAGCGTAAGCATGGCGCGCTGCTGACCGCTCATCTGCGCAAGGGCGTCGCGCACGGCGTCTGCGACGACCTGTTTTCCGCCGCTTTGCGAGACCTGGGCGGGGTCGGAGATGTGCGGCCGCAATGGCGTCTCGACACCCGAGGTGGCTTCTTCCTCGGTCGCGAGGTCACGCGCGAGATCGATGAGCCACGGGTGGAACGAGCGCGGGTCGTGCAGCTCGTGAAGCCGGTTGGCGGCGCGGACGAACAGCTTCTCGCACGCGGGCTCGGCCGTGTCCGGGTCGGACAGGAGCGCGGCGAGGATCCGGTAGATCGGGATCTGGTAGCGACGCACCAGCTCCGAGAACGCGAGCGCATCCTGTCCATCGCGATACGCTTCGATGAGCGCTTGGTCGCTGGACTGGATGTCGATCGTGCGGCTCGGCGGCATCATCACGATGAAATCGGCCCGTCTGCTACTGCGGTGCTTGGCTGCGCTGAAGGCCGTCGAGCACGTGCCGCGCGGGAACGAAGTGTTGCTTGCCGCTGGAGTCCCGCAGGAGGACGCCCAGCGGCACGAAACGCTCGACGATGCCTTGCGCCTGCTCGAGCTTCACGTCGTCGCCCACCCGAACGAGCTGCCGCAGGTAGTAGTTTGCGATGATCTCTTCGGCCGGCTTGCGCATCGACCAGGCCATCAAAAAAGCCACCAGAACGAGCATCACCACCACGAACACGCTGAGGTTCGACGTGATGAACGAGACGTCGACGCCCAGGGACTCGAGGGCGATCAAGCCGACGATGAGCATCAGGCCCATCTCGACGGGCGCTTCGAACATCTTCGTGCGTCCGCCGCGGAACTCGGCGAAGAAGGCTCCGACGAGGCGCCCGACCGAGCTGGCGGCGATGCTGCCGATCGCGACGATGAGCAGCGCCGAGACGACCTTGGGCAAGTACGCCAGCGCAGCCAGGACGGCGGTCTTCGCCGCTTCGATGCCCAGCGCTTCGGCCGTGGAGGTGACCGCCATCAAGAGGATGGCGAGGTAAGCCAGGTAGGCGACGGCCCACGAGGGGGTGGCGTCTTCGCGGAATGCCTGGAGCATGCGGCCAAGTCGCGTCTCCGACACGACCTTGTCCAACGGGGTCATCTGCAGGATGCGCTTGACGACCGTTCGAACGAGCCGCGCGACGAGCCACAGCGCGACGAACACGAAGATCGCCGAGCCTACGGACGGAGCGTACTCGGCGACGCTCTGGGACATGGAGTCTGCGAGCCGGCCGAGCGTCGTCGTTGGGTCGGCGGACGCGAGGAGGGGGCTAGGGAGCATCACGGTCGTCGGTGGGTGGCTCGGCGCGGAGCCAGTCGAAGGGGGCGGCAAACATCATCAGCGCGAACTCGGTGACCGTCGTCATCAGCGTGACCTTCGACCCGACCTTGTCGGCAAAGTCGTCGGTGGGCGGCGGTCCGAGGGCAACGCCGAGAAGCGCTCCGATGTCGACGTCCTGCGAACGCTTTGCCGCGTTCGCATCGGCGTCCTCGGGGTTGGTCTCGCTCACGGCGTCGGCATCATAGCCCAAACGCCTGGTTCAGCGTGGAAGCCACCCGCACAGCGCTTCGATGGCGGAGACCACCCGTGGGCAGTGCTCCCGCAAGAACGCCTCGGTGATGGGTGCGTCGCGCGGGACCTCGGCCACGGCGTCCAAGGCCTCCGCACCGTCGAAGTCGACGTATGCCAACCGTGCGGTCAGCTCGGCGGGCGGCCGTCCAAACTCCGACCCGGGCAGGATTGCGACGCCGGCTTCGTCGAGCAGGGCGTGGGTGATGGCCGCGGAGTCGTGCAACCCGCGCGCGGCGAAGGCCTCGCGGAACGGCGAGAAGTCGGGGAACAGGTAGAAGCCGCCGGTCGGCGCCGCACAGCTCAGATCCGCGGCCGTCAGGATGCGATGAGACCAGCGGCCGAGCGCGCCGAGGATGCGCCGCGAACGAGCGAGGTAGTCGTCGATCCCGGGGTCCGGTTCGAACGCCGTCACCGCGGCGTACTGGATGGGTGCGCTGGTCGAGGTGTAGGTCTCGCTCGCAGCCGCCGCCATGGCGTCGAGCAGCCAGCGCATCGAGGGCGGGAAGAGGAACGTGCCCAGGCGCCAGCCCCCCGCGCCACACCACTTCGAGAGGCCGGCGGAGACGATCGTGCCCTCGGGATAGAAGCGGGCGATCGAGACGTGTTGTCCTTTGTGGTGCAGCTCGCCGTAGATCTCGTCCGAGAGCAGGACGACACGGTACTTCTTTGCGACCTTGGCCAGCGCCCGAAGCTCCTCCAAGCGGTACGTGCCGCCGGTGGGGTTGGAAGGATAGTTGAGGATGACCAGGCGCGGGCGGTCGGGATCTTGGGCGCAGAACGCCTCGAGCCGTTCGGGGCTGAGGCGCCACTCGTCGGCCTGGGAGGTCTCGAGCAGCTCGACGCGGCGACCGATGATGCGGGCCTGCGGCGCGTACGAGACCCATGCCGGTGTGGGAATGACGAGGTCGCCGTAGTACACGAGCTGAAGCAAGAACATCAGCTCTTTGCTCCCGGGCCCAATGAGGACGTCGGCACCGGTGCGCTCGATGCCATCGGTGCGGTGGTGATAGGCGGCGACCGCGTCGCGCAGGGCCGCGAGTCCGCAGACGGGCAGGTAGTCCTTTTCGTGGGCCGCGTCGCGCAGCGCCTCGACCACCGGCGCCGCCACGGGGAAGGGCGATTGCCCCAGCCCGAGCTTGTACACCGTGCGGCCGGCGGCGATCAGGGCGTTGGAATGCTCGTTGATCGCGACCGTGGCCGAGGGCTTCATGCCCCGGACGTTCAGGTTCAGGTGGGTGTAGGGGGTGCCCTTCACGCTCTCGATCGTAGCAGGGCGGCCCGGTTCGACGAGCCGCTGGAGCCCGTACAGGGGATGAAATCGGGCGGCCGTTGGCGATGCTGCGTTCCTCCCGGTACCGTGAAGCGTGTCGCGTAGGTTGATCGTCTTGAGCTGTCTATTGCTGTCGAGCGGGTGCTTCAACCCGGACGATGCCTCGGCTGGAACCGAGACCGACGGCAGCTCGTCCGGAGGCACGCCGACGACCGCAGTCGACACCACGGGCGGGACCACGCTGGGTGGGTCGACGGGGATGGACACCACGTCCACGGACACCTCTGCCGCGGACTCGTCTTCGGAGTCGAGTGAGGGGTCTTCCTCGACGGGTGCCGACGTTCCGGACTGGGGGGAAGGCGAGCCGCCCGACTTCGGCGACCTCGGCGATGAGGGCGAGGGCAGCGTGGTCGTGGTTCATGCGCTGGACGTCGCCGACCCGGTCGACGTGTGGCTCGTCGGCGAGGCCACGCCCATGGCGACCGCGCTCGCGCCCGGCGACGCGACGCGCTTGACCGAGATTCCTCGGGATGCCCGACGCGTCGTGTTCACGCGGACGGGAACCCAGGAACCCGTGGGGTGCTCGGACTGGTTCCCGCTGCGGGCGGATGAGCAGTGGGCAACCGTCGCAACCCGGGATGCGCACGACTGCAGCGGCGGCGACGGAGACACGGTGACGTTCGAACAGGCGCTCGCGCTGTCGGGCAACTCGGTCCGTTTCGTTCACGGTGCTCGGCCGGACGCGTTGACCGTCGAGCGGGCAGGCGTTCCCGAGGGCGCACTCGAGCCCGCGGACACCCTGTCCGGTTCCGACTTGCCCGACTGCGAGGCGGCGGGATGCACGATCCCGTACGCCGTATCGTCGGCAGGCATCGGCGCGCCTCGGTACTTCACGTTCGCGACCGTCGAGGTTTCGGACGTGCCGCCCGCGGGCGAGTTGATGTTCGTGGTGCTCGGCGACGTTCGGCAGGACTGGCCCGCCGAACCAGACTCGGTCGCCGCGCTCGTCGTGGACATCGAAGGGGCGGCGCGGGAGATCCGTCGCGATCCCGAGGTCGCCTTTGCGGCGCCCGCCGCAGGGTCGCCGGTGACGTTCCAGATCCCCACGCCACCGGCGGTGTCCGACGTCGCAACCGCCGACCAATGCTTCGGCGAGATCTGCGAGCTGGACACGATGCGCTTCGGGGCCGGCGAGCAGGAGTTTCTCGCGCAGGGTCCTGGCGGAAGTCCCAGCGGGACCTATCAACTCGAAGCCGGCCAGCGCTATGTGCTGACGTTCACCGTCGACGGGACGTTCACGATGCTGACGGACGACTTCAGCCGAGCGGACGAGACCGTCTCGGTCGGGCGCGTGAGCAACTGGAACGACCTGAGTCTGACGGTCGGCCGGGTCTTTGCCGGAGAAGGGCAGCCGTTCGACACCTTCATCGACGTCCCGCCGGACACCGTCAGCGAGGAGTCGGAACTCCCCGCCGATCCGTGGTCGCTCGTCTTCTCGGTGGACGGCGGTCCGCTGGGGACCGGCTGCTTCGGGTTCGCGGAGACGCCGCTGCCGTGGCGCGGCTTCGTGTGGGTGGAGGGTCCCAGCGGCGTCCCCGGGCTGCTCGACTTGACGGCCTGGCCTCCGTCGATCACCGAGCTGCCGATCGCCTGTGCGTAGGTGTTACCAAGCCTCTCCGTGCCGCCGCAGTCGGTAGACTGGCGGCGGCATGTGTGACGACATCACCGAATCCGAAAACGAGCTGTACCTCAAGCGTCGTACGCTTGGCCTGGGCGCGGCCGCGACGTTGGTCGCCGGGTGCAAGACGTCGGCTGTACCCGAGCCGGCTGGCGCGGTGGGGGCCGTGGCGCCGTCGGGAACCACGATGAGCCGAAGCGTGACCGTCACGACGCCCGATGGCGAGGCCGAGGGGTTCTTCGTGGCGCCGTCGCAGGGCAAGCACCCGGCGGTGTTGATCTGGCCGGATGTGGCGGGACTCCGGCCGGCATTCGAAGCCATGGCCACTCGGTTGGCCGAAGCTGGCTACGCGGTGCTGGCCGTGAATCAGTACTACCGGTCGTCCACGCTGCCGATCTTCGAGCGGTTCGACGAGTGGATGACCGATGAGGGCAAGGCGAAGACCAAGCCGATGTTCGGCGACCTGTCATCGGAGGGCATCGCCGCCGATGGTGCGGCGTTCGTCGCGTGGCTCGATCAGCAGGCCGAGGTCGACACGGCGAAGCGGATCGGCACGACGGGGTACTGCATGGGCGGGCCGTTCACGGTGCGAACCGCCGCCGCAGCGCCCGAGCGGGTGGGGTTGGTCGGGTCGTTCCACGGTGGTGGTCTTGTTACGGACGCGCCCGATAGTCCTCACGCTCTGTTTTCCACGATGCAGGCGGCCGCGCTGATCTGCGTGGCGCAAAACGACGACGCGCGTGCGCCCGAGACCAAGGCCACGCTGAAGTCCGCTGCGGACGCGGCGGGGCGGGCGTCGGAGATCGAGGTGTACCCAGCGCAGCACGGCTGGTGTGTGCCCGACTCACCCGTTTACGACGAGCCGCAGGCCGAACGCGCGTGGACGCGGCTGTTGGCCAACCTCGAGCAGCATCTGTGACGTAGGATGCGGGCAGACGCTCGATGACGCCGCTGCGCCCACACGCTTCGCCTTGGCCCCGTTGGTTCTTCCCGCTGTTGGTCGCAGCAGGCCTCGGCTGCCAGACCGGCGAGACGCAGGGCGAGATTGCCCAGCTGCGCGGCGAGATCGTCGAACTTCGTGCCGAGGTCCGGCGGCTTCATGCCGCGTTCGCATCTCCGGAGCCACAGCCGGCGGAGACCCAAGAGTCCACGGCCGCGGTCGTCGACGAAACCGCGTGGCGGCGCATCGATCTACCCAGGGCGAGCGTGGAGTTTCCCGGCGTGCCGCGGCGACGAACCTCCACGCTCGACGGGTGGCAGGAGGACGGTGCCGAGCGAGACCTCTCCGAGGCGTACGCTGCGTTGGGTGCGTCGGGTTCGGTCCTCGAGTACACCCAGTCGCTGGAGTCGGGTACCGAGCTCGTCGCGACCGAAATCAGCATTCGCGGCGGGCCGCGTGAGACCTTGAGCCATCGTCTCTCGGTCTTGCGCGCGAAGATCCTCCGCGCGGCCCCCTCGACGCTGTTGGGCGAGACATCACCCAAGGGCACCAAGCGACCCACCACCGAGATGACCGTGCGTCACGCCGATGGCAGCACGTCGAAGATCCTCATCGCCGTGGGTCCCGCCCGCCCGGGTCAGCCGACCGAGAGCCCCGACGCCGTGGCCTACGTGTTTCGTGCCGTCTGGAACGACGCCGACGAGGCCCCCGAGGCCGCGCAGCGCTTCCTGAAGTCGGTTGAGCTGCGCTGAGGCCTCGCTCGCGGTCAGTCGCGACGACGCAGGCCGAGGAGCGCAAGCAGCAGCAGCGCCGCGCCCGATCCGGAGGGGTCACCCGCGGTACAGCCGAGCGCCTTGGGGTCGGGGCCGCCATCGGGTTTGGTCTCTTCGCCGGCATCGTCGGCAGGCTTTGCGGGGCCCATGCCGTTCTTGCTCGGTCCACCGAGGCGTCGTGCCGGCGCCTCGGCTTGCTCTGCAACGCCGAGCTCCTCGATGAGCCCCTTGGCGCCGTAGACGTCGTCGATCAGCCACAGGATGTAGCGGATGTCGACGATGACGTTGCGCGAGCGATCGATCGCGTAGCCGAAGTCGCCGGCAATGTTCTCCCAGACGCGGTCGAAGTTGAGGCCGACCCAGCGGCCTTGGCCGTCGACGACGGGGCTGCCGGAGTTGCCGCCCGTAGTGTCGCCCGAGGCGAGGAAGCAGACGGGCACGTCGCCGAGCTTCGGATCGGCCCAGTAGGTCGTTGGGGCTTGCGCTGCGGCGTCGCGGACCTTCTGCGGCAGGTCGAACGGGTCCTCACCGGTGTGCTTGGCGACCTGGCCGCCCACGGTGGTCTGCGGCGTGGCCTTGAGGCCCTCTTGGGGGCTGTAGCCGCGCACCGAGGCGTAGCTGAAGCGCAGGGTGCCGTTGGCGTCGGGGTAGACGGGCCCCTCGCGGACGGCTTTCATCATGTCGAAGAAGAGGGGGCCCAAGACCAGGCTCTTGCCGGTGCGCTCTTTGGTGCGCTGCTCGTACGCCTCGATCTCGGTGACGACGTCCCGGGCCCAGACGATCAGCGGGTCGGTGCTGGCTTCGATTGCCGGCCAGTCGGCGGCATCGAACGTGGCCTTGACGACGTCGGGGTCGGTGACCTTGGTGAGGGCGAGCATCTCGCCCGCGCCTGCCTCGTCCAGCGTGGTGAAGCGCTCCTCTTCGGGCAGCGCCTGCACCCAGCGGATCAGGATGCGCAGGACTTCGTCGTCGACCCCGGCGTCGTGATCGCGAAGCCGCCGCTCCATTCGCGACCACAGCTTCTTCTCGCCCTTGTCGCGGTAGGTCGAGACGCGCTCCAGGTCGGGCTTGGTCCGTTCCTTGGCCCGGCGGACCAGGTCGATGGCGATGGCGACGGCGTTGCCGGCTCGGGTGACGTTGGCCACCGCGAAGTCGCGGCCGAAGTTCGCCCGTCGGTCGTCGGCGAGCGCTTCGAGGTCGGCCAGCACGTTGGCGTATTTGGCGTCGGCGGTGGTCGCCCAGGTGCGCAGCGCCTCATCTTCGCCCTTGCGGCGGTCGAGCAGGCCGAGGCGACGAATGCCGTCGATCATGCCGCGGCTGTTCTTGTGGCGGTTGGCCAGGCCTCGAAGCGTGGCGGCGACCTTGATCTTCACCGCGGGGTCTTCGTTGCCGTGCTTGATGAGCGCGTCGATCCATTGTCCGTACAGGTCGACGCGCGCGGGCAGGAACTGTTCGAGCTGGCGGGTGACTTCGGGGAACGCGAGGTACCGGTCGGTGTGGCCCGGAAAGCCCAGCACGGAGACGAAGTCGCCGGGGTCGACACCGCGTGGCGACACCTCGAGCCAGCGCTGCGGCTCGAGCGGCTCGTTCTCCTCGGCGTACTCCGCGGGCTTGCCGTCCGGTCCGGCGTAGACGCGCAGCAGGGTGAAGTCGCCGGAGTGGCGGGGCCACATCCAGTTGTCGACCTCGCCGCCGTAGTTGCCGATCATCGAGGGCGGCGCAAACACCAGCCGCACGTCCTTGTATTCGAGGTAGTCGAACAGCTGAAACTCGCTGCCGCTGTAGAAGCTGCGAACGGTGCAGCTGTGGCCCTCGTCCTTGGCTTCGCAGGCGTCGACCAGCTTCTTCTGCGCGTCTTCCACGGCCTTGGCCCGCGCGACGGGGTCGCTCGCGCCGTCGGCTGCAGCGCGGACTTCACCCGTGACGTCGGTGATCGACTCCAGCACCTTGACGGTGCGCCCCTTGGCGGGCAGCTCTTCGGTCAGCGTGTTCGCGACGAACCCGTCGGTGAGGTAGTCGTGCTCGACGCTGCTGTTGGCCTGAATCGCGCCGTAGGCACAGTGATGGTTCGTGGCGACGAGGCCGCGGTTCGACACGAAGCCCGCCGAGCAGCCCGACAGGTTCACGATCGCCTTCATCAGGCCGCCGTCCGTCTCGTTCCAGATCTCGGCCGGCTCCAGCTTCAAGCCCATGTCGGTGAGCTTCTGCGCGTCGAGCTCGCCGATCTGTTTCGGCATCCACTGGCCTTCGTCGGCCTGCGCGGGGCGGACGGCGAGGCTTGCGAGGGAGAGGACGGCCAAGGCGCGCAGACGTCGTCGCATGGGGGCGTTCGTACCACGGACCTGATTGAGGCAGAATGGTGCCCATGCGAACGCGCCTCGCTGCGGCCGGTCTGCTGCTCGTCACCGCCTGCGCCGAGCCCCCCGAGGGCCTGGCGCGAACGCCCGACGGCGACGGCCCCGAGATCGTCTTCGAACTCGACCGCCGCCCGCTCCCGGAGCTGCCGTTTCCGAACGACATCGCGACGCGTCCGGACCCCACGTCGCCGACCGGGCTGCGGATCAATGCCAGCCTGGTGGCCAGTACGCAGCTCGAGCGGACGGCGCGCGCCAAGCTCGACGAGCTGACCGGGTTTGGCGTGTATCAGCCGATCACGGTGCGGTTCGATGCGCCGCTGGATCTCTCGGTCATCTACGACCGGCATCGTGACTACCGCACGTCGACCGACGGCAGCGACTACGACTTCAGCAACGACGCGGTCTACGTCGTCGACGTCACGCCTGACTCGCCCACGTACCTTCAGCCGGTCCCGCTCGACTTTGGCGAGGGCAACTTTCCGCAGCTGCTCCGGACGCCCAACCAGTACTGGGAGCACGATCCCAAGACCATCACCACGGCGCTTGCATACGAGACGTACAACGAGGACTGGAACGACAACGGCATTCTCGATCCGGGGGAGGACCTCGATCTCGACGGCGTGCTCGACACGCCGAACTACGACCGCCGGGAGGACAACATCCCGTCCACGCTCGACGTCGCCACGGACCTGGTCACGTTCTACGAGTTTGAGACCGACACGCTGATCTTCAAGCCGATCGTGCCGCTTCGTGAGGGCACGACGTACGCCGTCGTGGTGACCAACCGTCTCACCGACGAAGGCGGAGAGCCGGTGCGGTCCCCGTTCCCGTACGTGAACCACGCGGCGCAGACCGACGACCTCGAGCCTGTGCTGCAGTTCCTCGACGAGCAGTCGCTCGGCGCCGACGACATCGCGTTTTCGTGGTCATTCACGACCCAGCAGGCCACGGGCGACATGGTGGCGATGCGCGACGGCCTCTACGGCGAAGGCGACCTGGCGTGGCTGGCCGAAGACAACCCACCCGCGCTGACCAGCCTGCTGCCGATGCGGGAGACCGAGTCGGATGGCTCGCCCGTCGGCAATGCGTACATCCTGCCGACCGAGACCATCACCCCGCTGCTGGGGCCGCTGGCGAACCTCGCGTTTGGCGAGCTGGGCGTGAGCGCGAACAGTACCGACCTGCTGGTCCGCACCCACGACTACTACGGCTATCACGTCTCGGGCACGTTCAAGTCACCGTGGCTGCTCGGGCTCGACGAGGACGCGCGCAACCTCGACGAAGAGTCGTGGCCGATGAACCTGGCCGACCCGCGGCTGCGCGGAGAGGTCGAGTATCGCGACGTGCAGTTCTGGTGCGTGGTGCCCAAGAAGGAGTACCTGCTCGACCCCACCAAGCCGGCGCCCGTCGTCCTGTATGCGCACGGCTACACCTCGAACAAGATCGAGCAGCTCGGGCTGGCGCTGCACGCCAAGTTCGGCATCGCGGGCTGCAGCATCGACGCGGTCGGCCACGGGGTCGACGTGGGAGACGCGACCGACCTGGCGCGGAACCTGTTCGCCAGCCTCGGCGCGGGGCCGGCTGCCGACGCGCTGCTCGGCGGTCGCATTGAAGACGTCGACGGTGACGGGCAAGGCGACGTGGGCGGGGAGTTTTTCACCGGCTACATGTTCAAGACCCGCGACAACCTGCGCCAGACGCTGACCGACTGGCTCACGCTGGTGCGGCTGCTGCGGCGGTTCGGCGTCGAAGGCGAGATGCTCGACATCGACGGCGACGGCAGCCCCGACGACATCACCGGCGACGGCGTGCCCGAGATGCTCGGGGACTTCGACGGCGACGGCATCGCCGACCTCGGCGGACCGACGAACGTCTTCTTCGCGAGCGGTACCAGCCTCGGGGGGCTCATCTCGTCGATGCTCGCGGCGCTCGAGCCCACGGTGGTGGCGGCGGCGCCGATCTCGGGTGGTGCGGGCCTCATCGACCTCACGCTCCGCTCGGAGCAGGGCGGTGTCGTCGAAGCGGTCGGGCTGCGCTTGATGGGTCCGCTCATCATGGGCGAGCCGACCGACGACGGTCGCACGCGCATCTACCAAGCGTTCCCCAACGGCAATCAGCTCGAGCGCCGAGACCTCGCGGTCCGTGTGGACATCGAGCCGGGCAACGTGGTGATGGCGACGAACCGGGCCACGGGCGAGTCGCGCTGTGCGATGGTGATGCCGAACGAGCCGCCGCCGGGCTACGAGAACTACCGCGGCTGGCCCGAGGCTTCGAACTGCTCGGCCAACGATGCTGGCTTGTGCCGCACGTGTCCCGAAGGCACCGAGGGCACGTACGCGTGCGATCTTGCGGGGACGTTCCGTGTGGGGGTTCCCTCGGACAAGGACGATCCGATCGAGATCACGGTCTTCGAAGGTCCGTTCGCCGTCGAGGTGGAGGGCGACGCCCGCGACTGCTTCGTCGTGGGGGATCCCGAGGTTCGCACGTCGGTGGACACGTTCGAGTTCGGCGTCGAGTACCGCGGCACGTCCTACGCAGTGGGCGATGCGCTGGTCGCTCTCGAGGATGGCTACGGCTTTCAGCGCGGTACGCCGCTGCTGCGCCGCTTCCTCTCCATCGCCGGCATGGCAATCGAGGGCGCGGACCCGGCTCTGTACGCACCGCACTACTCGATCGACCCGTTCACCTTCCGCGAGGACGGTGAAACGTTCCAGAAGCAGCCCACGAACGTGCTCAACGTCGGCACCGTGGGCGACCCCAACGTGCCGATCAACACCGGCATCGCCATCGCCAAGGCGGCCGGCTTCGTGAACCTCGACCGCCCCGACGAGCGCTATCGCAAGCCGGTCAACCGCGTGCTCATCGACGAAGGCGTGCAGGCGGGCGTGCCGTGGCTGTACACGCGTGGGGTCGACTGGGGGCCTGCGCTGGTCGACGTCGACAACCTCTCGGGCAGCTTCAACGGCCCGATGACGACCGAGCAGTCGGTCGACGGACTCATCGCTCCGCGTTTGGACCCCGCCCTCCGCATCGTGGTGCGGACGCCGGGCACCGACGGCACCGAGATGGAGGGCTTCAGCGCGCTGGTGCTGCCGATGATCAACGAGTTCAACGGCGCGCACGGCTTCTCACCGCCGGGCATGGGCGGGGGGCCGTTCGACATCGGCCAATACATGGAGCACCAGATCGGCTTGTTCTTCCGCTCCGCCGGCAAAGACCTTCGCTATGATCTGTGCATGGCACAGATGGACGCGTGTCCCGACATCCCGTCGCCCCCGCCGCAGTAGCCGGCGCAAAGTTTGCCTGGGCTCGGGCTCCTTCGACCCCGTAGGCTGGGCGCGCCGTGATGCGACTGGTCACGATCCCGATTAGCCACTACTGCGAGAAGGCGCGGTGGGGGCTGGATCTGTGCGGTGCGCCCTACGTGGAAGAGGCCCACGTCCAGATGCTGCACTGGCCGCACGTGCTCTGGGCAGGGCGAACGAAGCTGGCGCCCGTGCTCGTCGATGGATCCACGGCGGTCGGCGACTCCAGTGAGATCCTTCGGCACCTCGCCGAGCGATTTCCGTCCTTGGCGTCGCTGTATCCGCCCGAGCATCGCGACGAGATCCACAGCCTCGAGTCCCGGCTCGACGCGTTCGGCCGACAGACGCGGCGGCTGTTCTACGAAGCGCTCACGGGGGCTTCGCGTGACGACCTCATCGGCTACAACTGCCATGGCGTCCCGCGCTGGGAGTCCTCGGCGCTGCACCTGCTGGCCCCGTTCTTTGCCCGGTTTGCGACCCGGTACCTCGACGTGTCCCCCGAAACGGTCGACGTGGCCCACCGCGACATCGAGGCGATGCTCGACGATATCGAACGGCGTCTGCAGGATGGGCGTCCATACCTGTTCGGGGAGACGTTCACGGCGGCGGATCTGAGCTTCGCAGCCCTGTCCGCCCCAATCTCCTTTCCGCCCGAGTACGGCGTCCCGATCCCATCGCGCGAGCAGATCCTCGCGGTTGCACCTCAGGCGGCGCGCTACTGGGCTCGGCCAGCGGTCGAGCATGCGGTGACGATGTACGCGAAGCATCGGCGCCCGGCTGACGGTGCGTCGCAGGCCGTGTAGGCTGACGACCCGTGCTCGACCTGTTCGTCGTTTGTGCGCCGGGCGTGGAGCGGTTGCTCGCCCAGGAGCTGACTGGTCTGGGCCTCGAGGGGCTCAAGAGCGAGACCGGTGGCGTGTCCGTGCGCGCGTCTGCCAAGGCCGTCGGCACGGTCGCGCTGTGGAGCGGCCTGGCGAACCATCTGCGGCTGCGCGTGGGAGAGCCCTTCGAGGTGCGGCACTTCGACAAGCTCGTCCGCAAGACGGCGGCGCTGCCGTGGCGAGACCTCCTCAAGCCAGGCACGCGGGTCGAGGTTGCTGCGGTGTGCCGGAAGTCGCGGCTGTATCACTCGGATGCGGTCGCGCAGCGGGTGACTGCGGGCATCGAGAAGGCGATCGGTCCCGCGCACGAGAACGGCCCGACGCTCGGCGTCGCGGTGCGCATCCTTCGGGATCAATGCATTCTATCGCTCGACCTTGCTGGGGACGCGCTGCACCGCCGCGGCTGGCGCCAGCAAACCGCCAAGGCTCCGCTCCGCGAAGACTTGGCACGGGCGCTGTTGATCGCTTCGGGGTGGACGCCGGCGCGGCCGCTGTTCGATCCGATGATGGGCGCGGGGACGCTGGTGATCGAGGCGGCTACGATGGCCCGGAACATCCCGCCGGGCATTCACCGCAGATTCGCATTTGAGGACACCAAGCTCGACGCGGCGACCAAGCTCGCGTCGCAGCGCGAGGCCGCGCGGGCAGGAATCCTCGAGCGCGCACCGTGCCCGCTCTTGGGGCGAGACCGCGCCGACGGTGCGCTGCAGGCTTCTGTAGGCAATGCCGCACGGGCGGGTGTTCAGGGCGACGTCGATCTGGCGCTCGCTGACCTCAGCGAGCCCTGGCCGGCACTTCAGCGCCCGATCGTGGTGACCAATCCGCCGTATGGCGTGCGGGTGGGCTCGGTCTCGAATGCCCACGACACCTACGGCTTGCTGGGGCGACAGGTGAAGGAGCGCGATTGGCCGCTCGGTGTCGTCGTCGCGGACCGCCGCTTTCTGCGGTCGCTCGACGCGGCCGTTCAGCCCGCGCTCAAGACCGACCACGGCGGCATCAAGGTCGAGTTCTTCGCGAGCCCGTCCGATCAAGCCTGACGGCCATGCTGTAGGCTGGTCGGCATGGACCGGCCGTCGACGCACATGCGAGAGCAGACCTATCCGGACGGGTTTCCCGATGGCTGGTACCGCGTCGCAGGGTCGAAGGAGCTGCGCCGCGGACAGATCCTCTACCGCGAGTGTCTCGGCACGCAGCTGGTCGTGTATCGCAGCGACCGAAGCGACGCCGTCACGGCGATGGGCGCGTTCTGTCCCCACCTCGGCGCGAGCTTGGCGAAGGGGCGCGTCACGGGTGGCAACCTCGAGTGTCCTTTCCATCGCTGGAAGCTCGCCCCGGACGGGTCCGTCTCCGACATCCCCTACGCAGAGCGGCTGCCGAGCAAGCCGTGTCAGCCGACGTGGCCCATCGTCGAGCGGTACGGACAGATCTTCATCTACCACCGGGGGGCCACGGGTCCGACGGTCAACCCCGAAGCGCCACCGTATCCGTTCCCACAGATCGAGGACATCGACAGCGGTCGCATGGTGTACCGGGGTCGCTACGACGCGGGTCGGGTTCACATGCACCTGCTGGAGTTCGCGGAGAACAGCGTCGACTTTCAGCACTTCGGCCCGCTGCACGGCGACATGTTCATCCCCTGGACCCCGTTCACCGTGCCGGGCATCAAGGTCAAGCACGAGGCCGACTGGTCCGCCGACCCCGACCAGCCGCATCGTGCGTACTTCAACAACCGCGCGATCCTGCGGGTGTTCGGTCGCTATATCGAGCGCACGCGGGCCAGCGCCAAGATCACGTTCCACGGTCCGGCATCGGTCGTCACCTTCCGATTCAACGTGCCCGATGCGGGCGAGATCGTGATGTTCCAGACCCACCTCCCCATCGCCGCGATGGAGCAGCAGGTGAACTTCCACTGGTTTGCCGACAAGGCCATGCCGCGCTGGCTGGTGCTCTACGTCGTCGGCAACTGGATGTCGCAGTGGCGCAACGACATCGACATCTGGGAGAACAAGATCCATCTGCGCAAGCCGCTGCTCGTCCAGGGCGACGGACCGATCCACCGACTACGGCGCTGGTTCAAGCAGTTCTACGTACTCGACGAAGTCGACGCTGCGCGCGACGCCGCGGAGTGACGCTGCATGGCGGACAGTGATGTCGGCCCTGGCTGACATCGACGTCGTACGTAATTTTCCGGCGGTGTTGAAAGGGGCTGTAACCGCGAGACCCCGCGGCTGGCGGCTCGTTGGCGTGGGACTTGCTGATGTGCCGATGCGATGAAACGGCCGCACCTTGACCCGTCTGTTTGGAACCTCGTCGCGGTTGCGACGCTCACCGCTGCGTGCGGAGCCGACCCGGCGTCGTCCGTGTCCGAGGGCGGGGGCGAAACGGACGGCATGCCTGAAGAGGCCGACTCGGATACGGGCGAGAGCGGGGAGACCGGGCCGAGCGATCCCTCCTCGCCCGGTGACGGGCCGATCGATGACGACGATTACGACGACTCGGCCTACGACTTCGACTATGAGTGCTACGACGATGGCGACTGCCCCCCGGGCGATGAGTGCGTCTCCTCGGGCAGCTACCGGAGCCGGTGCGAGTCGTTCATTCCACCACCGTGCAGCGAGGTCGCGCCGTTGAGCTTGGCGCACGTCGAGTACGAAGGCGGTATCGAGCCGTTGGTCGTCGTTGGTCGCAGCCCTGGGGAAGAACTCATCGTGGGGCCTCGAGCAGATGCCCCGCTCGAGGCTGTCGTCGTCGAGGCATCCACCGGGCTGGAGCGTCCGTTCTCGCTTCAGGCTGAGGGCTACGTCGCTGCTGCCGTCGCGGCCGATCTCGACGGAGATGGGGACGATGACCTCGTCGTGGGTACACAGAGGGGGGATGTGCTCGTGCTGGAGAGCCACCTTCAGGCCGAGGATGGATCGTTCCAATGGTTCGCAAGTTCGAGCGTGACGTCCTCAGGATGGCCTCGGCTTCGCGCCGTCCGGGATGCCGACGCGATCGTCTCGCTTTACATCGTGCAGGAAGGACGTACGCTCGTCGCGCAGGGCGATGGGGCGGGCGGCTTCTCGGGGCCCATCACCCCGGCGCAGCGAGAGCTGGCTGCGCCCGGAGACGTCCTCGTCGGCCAGTTCGACGCTGGACCGGCAGACGACCTTGCGGCGGCAACGGGTGGAACGCTCTGGATCTCCGCCGATGAAACGAGGCCATACCAACGCGGGGTGGACGGAGAGCCCGCGTTCGTCGCTGCCGATGTCGACGGCGATGGCCTCGACGACCTCGTACCGGTCATCTCTTCTTCGGACGAACGCAGCCTTCGGGTCGGTGCGGTGTTGGCAGGATTCGACGGTGGACAGGTTTCCTACGCGCGCATCGATACCGACGGATCGGGCGTCCGCGGCTTTGCAAGCCGGGATGTGGATGGCGATGGTACCGCGGACCTCATCGCGCTCGACGCCCAGCCGAACCGGCTCATCGTCGTCCGGAACCTTGCAGAGCCGGACGCGATGTGTGTCGATCGACACGCGCTGAAGACCTCCTACGAAGCAGTCGTTGTCAGACCTGAAGCTGCGCTCGAGGGCGCAGTGCTTCTTTGGAACGAAGCGCACGTCGTCCGGGTCGAGCCTGGATGACGCACGGGGTCGGCGTGCGGTTGCCGGAGAGTCGCTCGCGGCTGCGGTTTCTTCGGTGGATGGAGGCGACCTACTCCGGGTCGCAGGGGCCGTCGCAGTTGGTGCGGATCGTGCCTTCGAGCAGGAACTCCGCGCGCGTGGCCTGCGACGCGTCGAGGTTGCGCAGCTTGCCGTGCGGGTCTTCGCCGTCGGTGGTGGGGATGTTGGTAATCGGCTCCACCACGCCGAACTCGTACTCGATCATTGCTCCGCCCTCGACGGGTCCCTCGACGTTCTCCAGCCCCCAGATCTCGCGGTTGACGGGCCCGAGGTTCGGCACGTTGGCGGCACGCGCCATGATGTGTGCGCCGAGCGTGCTCACCTGGTGGTCGCCGATTGCGACCTGGAACAGCACGTCTTTTGGGTTGCTGCCCGGGAGAAGGCCGTCGCGAATGAGGTGGGTGTAGCCGGCCGGTTCGGCGCGGTCCCACAGCATTTGGATCATTGCGATGCCGAACTGGATGTCGATCGGGTTCTCGAAGTTCGACAGCAGCAGCGCGAGGTAGTTGGTGAAGTCGACGCTGCGGTTGAGCAGCAGGTTGTACGGCTGCCCCGGCACGTCGAGGATTCCACGCTGGATGTCGGGGCTGGCCGCCATCAACACCGAGCCCATGATGCCGCCCTGGCTCGAGCCGATGTAGAAGATGCGCGAGGGGTCGACCGCGCTGTGGTCTCCCATGTCCAGCGCGGGGTCGCTGGCGAGGTCGCCCATCAGCATCCGTGAGGACAAGATCGCGTTGAGCACCCCTTGCTGCAGTCGGTCTGCCACCGTGTAGAAGCGGTGGATCTCTCCGGAGCCGAGGAACGCGCCGAGGTTGGCGAGGTCGGGCGTTGCCATGCCGGCCCAGTCGGTTCCGACGAGGATGAAGTTGTTCGCGTTGGCCAGCCGCTGGTAGTGGCCGGCGCGGACCTCCTCGCGGGTGCCGAGCAGGCCGTGCCCGGTGTGAACGATCGGCCCGGGCTCTTCCATGGCCGCGTACGGGATGAGGAGCTCGAACTCGAACTCGGCAAATCCGTTCTGCGCGGGCATGCCGTCGTCGCCGTAGAAGAAGCCCGTGCCGGTTTCCGCGGTTTCGAGATACAGGGGCACCGTCATCGTGCCCTTGATCTGCCGCATGATGTTTTCGGAGTAGTCCTCGACAACCTCGTCGATCACGTACGCAGGGCCCGACTCCCCGACGACCTCGAGAGCGTCGTCGCGGATGTGGACCATCGCGCCGGTGAGGTCCTCGCGGCTCGCGGTCGTGAAGTCCCAGGCGAGCTGCAGGTCGTCGCGACCCACGCCGGCGGCGTCGAGCTGGGCGAAGATGTCGGCGTACAGCGGCCGGCGGACTTCGACCGTGTCGTCGTCGATCGGCTGCAGGTCGCGCAGGGCAGCGAAGGCGGGCGAGGCGGGCAGGGCTTCGCCTGCGTCGTCGACCACGTTGCGGATCGCGGCGATGTAGCGGGTGCCTTCGTCCAGCGGCACGACGGGGCGGATGTAGAAAACCCGACGCGCATCGTCGTCGTGGGTCATGTCCAGCTCGGAGAAGTGAGGCACCCACTCCCCGGTCTCGGCGTTGAGCAAGACCGTGGGCGAGTCCGCTTCGAGCGAGCGCTCGATGGTCAGCGGCGAGGGCAGCCCGGTGACCGTGGCGCCCGGCATGTGGGTCATCAGCGCTGCGCTGGTGGAGAAGCCGTCCGCGCGCTCGAGAACCGACAGGTCGACCTGTAGCCCGCCGTTGGTTTGGGGTCCCGCGTCGTCGGCGAACGAGAGCCGGCGCCCCGTGGGCGTGCCCTCGTCCGCAACGCTGTAGACGTTGCTGGGGAACGGGAACAGGCAGTAGTTCGGGTCCAGCGAGTCGCAGGGGAGCTCGGGCCAGTCCACTTCGGGATCGGGCTCGGGCAACGTGGAGGCGTCGCCGCTGCTGCTGCTGTCCGCGGCCTCGGTGGCGGAGGTCGTTGCGACCGTCGTCGTGGGCGCGTCCGTGGCGGAGGTCTCGGTACCCGAGCTGCTCTCGCCTGCTGCGGGCGGGGCGTCGTCGCCACACGCCAGAGCCAACACCAATACGCTACCGAAGACCCTTGCCGACCTCATCCCGCCGAGATTGTGCGGGTGTTTGCCGTAGCGTCGCAATGGTCGGCGATGTGCGGGTTCTCGATTCGGGAGCGGGAACCGGCTATCGCGACGAACGATCGCGCGGCACCATGCACCCGCGATGACGCGATTTTCAGGGCACGTTGTGGTGATTACCGGCGCTGGGTCCGGCATTGGGCGCGCCGCTGCCAAGGCGTTCGCGGCCGAAGGGTCCATCGTTCACGCCGTGGACATCGACCATGCGCGGTCTCAGGAAACCGCCGGCGCGTTGCGCCTGAACGGTACGGAAGCGTGGTCGCATCAAGTGGACGTTCGCGAGCCCGACGACCTCGAGCGGCTCGCGGAGGCGGTGTTCGAGCGACACGGCCGGTGCGACGTGCTGATCAACAACGCCGGCGTCGGTCACAGCGGCTTCGTCCACGAGCTCACCCTCGAGGACTGGCGGTGGGTGCTCGACACAAATCTCTACGGCGTCATCCACGGGGTGCATGCCTTCGTGCCGCGGATGATCGAGCAGGGCGGCGGCGGCCACATCCTCAACACCGCCTCGATGGCCGGTCTCGTCGCTCTGCCGTCGATGGCGCCGTATTCGACGAGCAAGTTCGCAGTGGTGGGCCTCTCGGAGAGCCTGGGTGCCGAGCTGGCGCCCCACGGCATCGCCGTCACGGCGGTCTGCCCGGGCATCGTCGACACGAACATCATCGACGCGGGCAGGCTCGCCGGGTCGGACGCGCTCCGGGATCGCGTCGCAGCATATTATCGGTCGCGTGGGATCCCGCCGGAGCGGGTTGCTGCCGACATGGTGGCGGCCGTGCGCAAGCGAAGGCCGGTGGCAATGACGGCCGGCGCCTCCTATCCGGTCCTGCTGCTCAAGCGGCTCTCTCCGCGACTGTTCCGCGGGGCCGCTTCATTCGCGGTATCCAAGATCTACGGCCGGTGACTCGTTCGATGCCGCCGAGCGCTCTACTCTGGGCTTGGTGACGGGCGACCTCACATCGTCGGCCGAGCTTGCTCGGACTGAATCGCCGGAGGTCGTCGCCGACGCCGAACCCGACGTGCTTCGACGCGGGGAGCTGATCGGCCACTTCACGATCATCGACCGGCTCGGTGCGGGTGGGATGGGTGTCGTCTACGCGGCGTACGACGTGGAGCTGAACCGCAAGGTCGCGATCAAGCTGCTGCGCCTCGCACCGGGACAAGACCAAAGCATCGGTCGCGCGCGCCTTCTGCGAGAGGCTCAAGCGATGGCGCAGGTCGACCACCCGAACGTGGTGCGGGTATTCGAGGTCGGCAACCACCGTGGCGACGTCTACATCGCCATGGAGTTCATCGACGGGGAGACGTTCGGCGCCTGGCGCCGGCGAACCGGCGCGGGCTGGCAAGAGGTCGTCGACGTGCTCGAGCGTGCGGCGCGGGGGCTTGTGGCGGCGCACGCCGAGGGATTGGTCCATCGCGACTTCAAGCCCGACAACGTCATGGTCGGCCGCGACGGACGGGTGCGGGTGATGGACTTCGGTCTCGTGCGCAGCGATGGCGAATCCGACTCCGACGCACCGCTTTCGGACGAAGACGCCGAGTCGGACGTGACCTCGAGCGTGGCGCTGACGGAGGCGGGGAGCGTGGTCGGCACGCCGGCGTACATGGCTCCCGAGCAGTTCGAGCGGCGTTCCACCGACGCGCGTACGGACCAGTTCAGCTTCTGCGTGGCGCTGTGGGAGGCGCTCTTCGACGAGCGGCCGTTCGAGGGCAACTCGATCCTGACGCTCGGCATGAACGTCACCGAGGGCATACGCAAGCCGCCGCCGAAGGGCATTCGTGTCCCCGCGTGGCTGCTGCGGGTGTGCGAGCGGGGTCTCTCGACCAAGTCCACGGCGCGGTTCGATTCCATGCGGGTGCTGCTCGAGGCGATCGAGGCGGGTCGCCGCCGGTCGAAGCGCCGCTGGCTCGCGCTGGGTGCCGCCACGGTGCTGCTCGGGGCGACGGGGCTCTGGGCCGTGAAGGAGGTGTCGGAGCGACGCCGCGTCCGATCCTGTGAGGTGGCGGGCCAGGCCATCGACGAGGTCTGGAACGACGAGGTCGCAGGCCGGCTGCACAGCGCGTTCGAGCCGCTGGGACCGGACGCAGCGACTCGGACGATCGCGTCTGCGACCGGCTTGCTCGATGACCGAGCCGAAGGCTGGTCCGCCGCGCGTACGCAGAGCTGCTTGCGCAATGCTGACGACCTGCAAGCGCGCGCGACGTGGTGTCTGGAGGATCACAAGCAGACGCTCGCGGCCACCCTCGACGCGGTCACGAACGCCGACGACCGCGCCGTGCTCTTGCAGCTCGTGCCCGCCTTGTCCGAGCTCGGCGATGTCGACGAGTGCCTCGATGAAGACGCATTGCGCGGTCGAACGCTGCCGCCGTCGAGCGAACGGTCCGTGGTCGCCGGACTCCGGACGGAGCTGGCCGCGGTGGACGCTTTGCTGCTGACCGCCCAGTTCGGCGAAGCGGTGGATGCCGCGCAGGCGATGGACGCACGCCCCGATGCAGGCAGCTGGGCGCCGTTTCACGCGGACCTGAGTCTTCGCCTCGGTCGGGCGCTCAGCGGTCGGGGCGACCTCGACGCGGCGGAGTCTCGGTTGGTCGACGGCTATCTCGAAGCCGTCGACAGTCAGCGGGCAGACCTGGCCAGCACCATCGCGCTGGAGCTCGCCAACCTGCTGGGCACGCAGCGTCAAGAGCCGACCCGGGGCATGCTGTGGATGCGCCTTGCCGAGGTGCACGAACGCGTCCGTGGGGAGACGCCGCTGCGTCGCGCCGGGCACCTGCATCGGCGGGCCAGCCTGCTCCGGCAGCTGACGAAGTTCGACGAGGCCGAGGCGGAGTACCTCGAGGCCGTGCGGCTGCTCGAGGCTGAACTCGGGCCGCGACATCTGCTCGCGGCGCGGACCCGGAACAACCTCGGAAACCTCTACCAGGAGCTTTCGCGGTTCGACGAAGCGATGGCGCAGTTCGATGCCGCCATCGCGATTCGGCGCGAGGTCCTCGGAGAGGCGCACCCCGACGTTGCCCAAACGCTGATCGGAAAGGCGAGTGCGCTGGCCGCCAAGGGGGAGCATGACGGCGCTCTCTCCACGTACCGGCGGGCGCTGGCGATCTCCCGGTCCGCACTCGGGGATGCGCACGTGCTCGTGGCTGCGGCCCATCAAGGTGTCGCCGCGGCACACCTCGACCTTCGGCAGCTCGAGCCTGCCCTCGAACACGCGACGCAGGCGGTGGCGATCTACGAGGCGCAGTTCGGTCCGCTGCACACAAAGACCGCGACTGCCCTGAACGCCATCGGCACCATTCACCATCGGGCGGGTCGACTTTCCGAGGCGACGGCGTACTACGAGCGGGCCCGCGTGGGTCTGGAAGCTGCGCTGGGCCCTGGACACGCCAGGGTTGCGCTGGTCCTGTTCAACCTCGCGCTGATCGAGCAAAGCGCGGGACGCATCTCTCACGCTCGTGGCCTCTTTCAGCGGGCCCTCAGCATTCGCGAAACCATCTATGGCAGCAGCCATCATCTGGTAGCCGATACGCTCGAGGAGTTCGCGATTCTCGAAGCCAAGCAAGCGCGCCTGGACGAAGCGCGGGTCATGTTCGACCGCACCCTCGCAATCCGTCGCGAGGTCTTGAAGGCAGGCCACGCGAAGGTCTGGCATGCCGTCACGAACCTGGCGCTGCTCAACTCGATGCGCGAAGAGCCTGCGCGCAGTCGGGCGTTGTATGCGGATATCCTGAACGACTGGGCGAACGCGCTGGGCGAGGACGATCCAGCGCTGGCACGGCCACTGTTGGCGGCTGCGAACCTGGAACTCGGTGAGGGGGCGCCTGCTGCTGCGATCGCTCCGGCTCGGCGAGCACTGGCGCTCTGCAACACCCCCGGGCGGGACGCGGTCGAGCGGGCGGACGCCAGGTTCACCCTTGCACAGGCACTCGCGCCCGACCCCGGCAAGGATGCGTCCGCCGAGAGCATCGAGCTCGCGCGCGCGTCCCTGCTCGACTACGGGGAATCGCCGGCCCACAGAGAAGCGAGAGACGCGGTCCGGGCCTGGCTCGCTGCGCGAGGGGCCGTCGATGCGGGGTAGGGAGTCCCACGGTCGGCGGTTCGGCGGCGTTCACCGAAGCGCTGGATTGGTACGGTGTGTCGATGGCGGATGAGGACTCCCCGCTCGAGTCCCCGGGATCGGGCGCCACAGTGGCGGACGACTCCTTGTTCGGGGAGGCGCAGCACCGGGTCGATTCGGTCGAAGCCGCCCGAGTCCGGGGCGCGGTGGAGGCCGCCATGTTCGGCGGGTCGTCGGCGTCGAGTCCCGCCACCCTGGGTCGGTTTTCCGTTCAGGAGCGGGTCGGCTCCGGTGGGATGGGCATGGTGTATTCCGCGTGGGATCCGGAGCTCGACCGCAAGGTTGCGATCAAGGTCGTGCGGTCGGACCAAGCCGGACCCGACGCGATGTCGCGGCTGATCGAGGAGGCGAGGAGTCTGGCCAAGCTCCGACACCCCAACGTCGTGACGATCTACGACGTCGGGGAGTCCGGCGGCCGGGTGTGGCTGGCCATGGAGTTCGTCTCCAATACGGTGCAGGCGTGGCTCGAGGGCAAGCCGAGCGCCTCGGAGATCTTGGACGTGTTCGAGCAGGCCGGCCGCGGATTGATCGCAGCGCACCAGGCTCAGCTCGTCCACCGCGACTTCAAGCCCAGCAATCTTCTCCTGGCGGAGTCGGGGCGAGCCATCGTGGCGGACTTCGGCCTGGCGCGCAGCCTCGAGCACATCGACCAGGGCGCAACGGGTCGAGCGGGCACGCCCTACTTCATGTCTCCCGAGCAGTTCGACGGTCGAGCCATCGATGCCCGGTCGGACCAGTTCAGCTTCTGCGTTTGTTTGTACGACAGCCTCTTTGGAGAGCACCCGTTCGAGGGGAAGAGCGTGCTCGAACGACAGATCGCGGCGCTCGAGGGCCGGATTCGGCGTCCCGCCCGAAGGCACGGCGCACCCGGTGGCGTCCTCGCCGTGCTGGCACGGGGCCTAGAACACGACCCGCGCCGTCGCTTCGCAGACATGGAGGCGCTGCTCGACGCGCTGATCGACAAGCCACGCCGTCGCCGTCGGCGGTTCGTGGCCACGTCGCTGGTGGGCGGCGGGATCTTGGCGGGTGGCGTCGCCAGCTGGGGGATGGCGCCAGAGCCACCGGACCCGTGCGCCGATGCACCCGAGGCGTTCGCCGAGGCGTGGAACTCGAATCGCGAGGACGAGGTGATGACGGCGTTCGACGCCACCGAGCTTCCGTATGCGTCTGCGGCCTCGAAGACGGTGGTCGCCGGGCTGGATGCCTACGCAGATGCATGGACGCGGATGCGCGTGGATGCGTGCGAGGCCACATTCGTTCGCGGCGTACAGTCCGAGCGCCTGCTCGATCGCCGGATGGCGTGTCTCGACGATCGCCGAACCCGTGCCGCGGCGCTGATCGAGCTGCTCGCGGGTGCGGACGCGCAGACCGTAAAGACCTCGGTCAAGGCCGTGCAGCGGCTCCCGCCGGTCGAGCCTTGTGATGACCCGACCGTCGAGTCTGCGTACCCCACGCTGCCCGACGATGCGGACCTGGCATCCAAAGTCCAGGCGGTCGAGTCCGAGTTGGCGGCCGTGCAGGCGCTGCTGTCGGTCGATCGCTCGGCCGAAGCGCTCGGCCGGGTCGAGTCCGTGCTCGCGCGGGCCGAAGCCACACGGTGGGCGCCGCTGCGACAGAAGGCGCTTCTCGTCGACGGGACGGCGGCGATGCGCTCTGGCAAGTTCACCCGGGCGCTGCGCAACCTGGAGCAGTCGCTGTGGCTCGCCGAAGCTCAGGGCAACGACGCGGCGGTCGTCCGAGCCGCCTCTGCACTGCTGGTGGCGCTCTCGGACGAAGATCCGACCTCTGCCAGCGTCACCACCTGGTTTCAGCTGGGCCAGGCGGTTCATGAACGACTCGGCAAACGAGCAGACCTTGGGATCATGCTCTGGAAGAGCTACGGCGCAGTCCTGCTTCGCAACCAGGACCTCGACGCAGCAGAGGCAGCACTGCAGCGCGCCGTCGAACTTGCCGAAGACTCGCTCCCGTCCGGGCACGTACGCCATGCCGAGCTCGCGATGCAGCTGGGCAGCGTGGCGCTGGCGCAAGGGCGGCCCGACCGAGGGCTTGCCCTCTTCAGCCAGGCGCTCCCCATCTTGGAGGGCGCCGTGGGTTCTCACCACCCCTTGGTGGGCGGTCTCCACAACAACTTCGGGGCCGTCTACTTCGGCAATCACGAGTACGAGAAAGCGCGGACCGAGTTTGCGCTCGCGGTGGCGATCGAAGAGGCGCTGTCGGGTGAAGACTCGGTGACGCTGGCTGACACGCTCTACAACCTCGCGATCGTCGACGATCGGCTGGGGGACCCGGACGCAGCGAAGCGTACGTTCTTGCGGGTCAAAGACATGTACGTCCGTCAGCATGGACCCGAGCATCCCTACGTGGCCGCGGTCCATGAGGAACTCGGCATCCTCGCGCGGAACCGAGGCGACTTGGACGCGGCCCGAAAAGCGCTCGAACTCGCGCTTCAGATCAAGACCCAGGCGTTGGGCGAGACGCACCCCGAGATCGCCAATGCCCTCAAGGGCCTGGCCTATGTGGAACAGACGGCGGGGAATCTGGATCGAGCGCTCGAGCTGTTCGAGCGCAGCGCCACCCTCATCGTCGCAGCGGTCGGCGAAGACCACGAGCGGTCCGCGAGTGCCCGCGCCAGGGTTGCGAAGGTCAAGCACCGCTTGGGCAGGTTCGCCGAGGCTCGACGCGACGCAGCGCAAGCGCTCGAGACCTTCGCAGCGATGGGGGAGCGTGCAGAGCCCGGCGTCGTCGCGGACGCTCGCTTCACCCTCGCGATGGCCACGTGGGAGCGCGACGGCTCGCAAGGGGTTCAGCTTGCGGAGCAAGCCCTGGCCGAGTCGGTCCCTGGAATCCTGCGGGAGGAGATTGAGGCCTGGCTCAAAGACCACAACGCTCACGGTGGCAGGTAGCGCTGTGGGCCAAGACGCTGCAAATACGACAGCGCTGTCGCATTTGCCGGCCGCGAAGGCGTTGAGTCGGATCGTGGACTGAGCGCGACCCGACGCACGCCGCACCTCGGCTTCAGCCCATCATCTGGCCCATGGCCAAGGTGGCGCCGCCGAGGGACCAGCCGCCGTCGACGGGGAGCACGACGCCGCTGACGTAGCGGGCGGCGTTGGAGGCAAGGAACATGGCCACGTCGGCGCAGTCCTCGACCTGGCCGAGGCGGCCCAGGGGGACGGTCTTGGCGAGGGCGGCCTTCTTGGACTTGTCGACGAG
>JBCCQM010000088.1:0-31633 GCA_039024335.1 Myxococcota bacterium | reverse complement strand
GGCGCTGTTGTTTGCGGTGGCGCGGGTTGGTGGCGCGCGGTCGCAGGCGCGGCTGGCTGCTGCCGTCGCGGAGCCGATCGAGACTGCGGGCCGCCGCGACACCGCAGCGCTCGAGGCGATGGGCATGCTCTGCGCGCGCCTTCATCCGGCCACGGCGGAGGGGCTGGAGGCGGTCGCGGGCCGGCTGCTCGTGGGGGATGCGACCGCACGCGCAGCGGCATACGTCGTCGACCGCTGCGCTGGACCCTCGGCGGAGCTGCTCGCGGGGGCGGTCCGCGGCACGCTCGTCGAGCGCCTCACGCCGATGCTGGACTCCCCGGATGAAGCGCTGGCCCGACGCGCCTGGAAGGCGATTGCGGGACTGGGCGAGGTCCCGACGACGACCCCACCATCGCTGCTTTCCGCGAGCCCGCCGGGGTGGCGCGTCGAGGTGGAGGCCGTGCGCGCCCTCGCCGGACACGCCGACGGTCGCGCGGTGCTCGTCGATCGTCTCGCCGCGCGCTCGCCCGCCGACTTCGAGGGTCCACGCGTGCACGTGCTGCTGGAGTCTCTGCGCGGTCTCCGGGATGCGGTCGTCGGGTCGCCGGAGCTGCGCGCCAAGCTCTCGCCGCTGCTGCAGGCGGCGCACGCCGAGCGCGGGTCGGCCACGGCGCGCCGCCTCAAGGCGCTGGCGCTGATCGACTGCGAAGCCGAACTGCTCTCGGCGATCGGGACCGGCACGCTCGAGCGCCTGTTGGCGTGCGCGGACGGGGCCCCCACGCTCCCCGACGGCTATGCGGACGTGCTCGCGGTGGAAGCGATCCTGCGCATGGGGGCGGCGATTCCCCGCGAGGACAAGGCGAAGATGCTGCTGGAGCGCGCCGCCGATCCGCGGCCGCGCGTGGCCTCGGCGGCCCTCGCTGCGCTGGTCGACGTGGACGACGCCCGCATCCCGGGCGTGCTTGCCTTGGCCCTCGCGCGCGCGGATGTCGGGGTGCAAGCCGCCGCCGCAACGGCGATCGCGACGCGGTCGAGTGACCGAGCGCGACGGGACGAGAGCGTGGTGGCGGCGCTCGAACACGCGGTGAAGACCTGGCCCAACGCCACCGCGATCGAGGGCCGGATCGCTGCCGTGATGGCGTTGGGCAACCTGGCGCGCAGCCGGGGTCGCGACAAAGATGGCGTCCAGTCGGCGCCCTGGCTCGAGTCGACGCTGCTGCCTCTGGCGAGCGACCCCGCGGTGTCGATTCGCCGCGCAGCCGCAGACGCGCTTGCCCACGTCCCGACCCTACGCGCGCGATTCGAACAGGCCGCGGCAATACAGCAGGCGGCGCCCTTCGACGCCACGCTGACCGATCAGCTCGCCTCGCTCGAGGGCGTGACCGGGCTTCGGATGACGACGTCCGCGGGCGTGATGACGATGCGCTTCGAGGGCGCGGCGCCGTACAACCAGGCGACCGTGACCACGCTGGCGGACAAGGGCTTCTACGACGGGCTGACGATGCATCGCGTGGTGCCCGGGTTCGTCATCCAGGGGGGAGACCCCCGCGGTGACGGATACGGCGGCCCCGGCTTCTTGGTGCCGTGCGAGCGCAGCAACCAGAAGTACGAGCGCGGCGTCGTGGGCATGGCGCTGGCGGGCAAGGACACGGGCGGGTCGCAGTTCTTCGTGGCCCAGGACCGCGAGCCGAGGTTGGACGGTCGGTACACGATCCTCGGGCGGGTGACCGAGGGGCTCGACGTACTCGACCGCGTCTTGCCGCATGACGAGATCTTGCGGGTCGAGGTCGTTCGTGGCGGGTGAGGCGGTCTGGCTCGTCGGCGGGCTCGACCCCTCGGGCGGTGCGGGGGTGCTGCGCGACGTCGCCACGGTGCGCGCGCTTGCTCCGTCTCGGCCCGTTCATGTCGTGGTGACCGCGTTGACGCAGCAGGGCGACGGTCAGCCCGCGGCCGCTCGGGTTACCGAGGCGAACGCGCTGCTCGAACAGCTCGAGCGCGCACCCACGCCTGCAGCAATCAAGCTGGGGCTCGTGCCGGCTGCGCTCGCGTCCCTCCTGGTGAAGCATCTTCCCGACGCGCCGCGGGTGGTCGACCCCGTCCTGGCGGCGAGCGCTGGCGGGGCGATGGGCGCGGAGCCAGCTGCACTCCGGCCTCTGCTCCGCGACGCGCTCGTCACACCCAACCGCAGCGAGGCCCGGGCGCTGCTCGCCGGCCAAGCGCCTGACGCGTGGCTCGAAGACGTCGGCGCGCTTGCCCTGCTGCGGAAGTCCGTCGCGTCGACCGAGCACTCCATCGTCGACGTGCTGCATACGCCACAGGGGGAGCGCAGACTGGAGCGACCCCGCGTGGCGGGTCCCGACCCACGGGGGACCGGCTGTGCGCTCGCGACCGCCATCGCGTGTGGACTGGCTCGGGGCGCGTCGATGGTCGGCGCAGTCTCGGCGGCCGTGGCGTGGCTCGACGAGGCCCGCACCGGCGCCCGCCAAGTCGGGCCGCAAGTCTTGCTTCCCTAGCTTGATGCCTACTTGCGCACGATGAAGATGTCGTGAAGCTCGGCGTCGGCGAAGGGCTCGGGGACAACCCCCTCGGTGGCGAACACGTACAGCGCGGTCCGGTAGATCATGTCGAGCGTGCGCATGACGATCGTGCCGAGCAGGGCGAAGACGCCGGGGGTGAGGATGGCGAGCATGAGCACGCGCGGGTCGTCGACGCCGAGGTACGCGCAGGCGATGAGCGGTGTGATGGCCAGGGCCGCGAAGACGAACCAGACCCAGCCCAGCGCGAGCCGGCCGACGAACGCTTCTTTCCACGTCTTGCGGAAGAGCTTGCCCGAGCGAAGGATCGATCCGATGCCGCCGCGTTTCTCTTTGGCGAGAACGGGCACCACGAGATAGGTCGCGGCCCACCACGACATCTCGAGGATGCTGGTGGTGAAGCGGCGGAAGAAGCTGGGCTTCTCCTTGGACTTCTTCTTGGAGAGCAGGCGGCCAACGCCGGCCTGCGCCACGGCGACGGTTGCGATCGCGCCCAAGCGGCTCGTCGCGGCGCGGATCGCCGAACCCAGGGTCCACGCGCGGCCGGCCATCGCGTCCATGGCCGCACGGCTGAGCGCGACCGAGACGATCAACGACCACAGCTGAAGCAGGACGAGGGTGAGGAAGCCGCCCGCCAGGACGCCGCGCTGCAGCGTGCCCGTCTCGTCGGCGGGCCCGGTCCAGAACATCGCGGACCACGGTCCCAGGTCGACGGTCGGTGCCGCGGCGACCTGCTCGGAGAGCCAGATCAACGTGGCGCCAAGGCCCACGGCCAGCGAAGCGCCGAAGATGGTCAGGGCGGGAAACCACAGCAGGCGCGGGTGGTCTTTGAGGGTGCGGAACGCGGCGCGAAGGATGGCGCGGCTACCGGGACGGTTCATCGAGGGCCTCCTGGAAGTACGTCACCAGCTCGCGGGCGGAGATCTTGTGCCGCGCGGCGTCCTGCACCGCGCGGTCGTAGATGCCGCGCAGCGTGGTGCGTATGTCGATGGTGCGGGGGGTTCGGGGCGCGGGGAACGTGCCGCGGCCTCGCCGGGAGACGATGTGTCCCTCGCGTTCGAGGTCGCGGTAGGCCCGAGCGACGGTGTTCGGGTTGACCTCGAGCCGGCGTGCGAGCTCGTGGATGGTGGGGAGCTGCTCGCCGAGGACGAGCGCGCCGGTCGACAGGGCGGACAGGACCGCCTCGGAGATTTGCCGATAGATCGGCACTCCACGGTCGTAGTCCAGCTCGACGTCGACGGGCATCGCTTTGAGCAAATTACTAGTGTTTTAGTAAAATGCAAGTCGAAGGCGCTCTTTGACGTCTCAGCGACGCTTCGCGACGATGCAGGCGATGGGGAAACGCGTGTGGATGGGGGCGCTCGGCCTGTTGTGGGCGTTTGGCTGCGGGGACGACGACGGTGGTGCAGCTGCCGGGACGGATACGGACGCGCCGGGCATGACGAGCGGCGCTGCGTCGACGGCAAACCCTTCGACGACGTCGAATCCTTCGACCACGGCCAGCGGCGAGACCGGCCTGCCCACGACGTCGGGCCCCAGCGACGATGACGGGTCGTCGACCACCGATGACGACACGGGCGGGACGGTCGAGCCGCCGAGCGTGTGCGCCGACTTCGTGCTGCCGCAGCGGGACGGCGCCGAGATCATCGTGGCGCCGGCCGACGACGGAATGGTGACCGTCGACGGACAGATGATGACGCTGCGCGCCGCGGTCTCGATGGCGCAGCCGGGGGACACCGTCTTGCTCGAGGACGGCACGTACACGCTGCCCGACGCGGCCGATGGAGCCTTCACCGGTGTCTACGTGACCACGCAGGACATCACGGTGCGCGGTCGCAGCGGTGACGCGTCCGCGGTCATTCTCGACGGCGCCTACCGAAGCATGGGCAACGGTGCGTCGAACGTGACCATCGCTGCGCCCGGCGTCGCGCTCGCGCACCTGACCGTGCGTCGCTCGATCTATCATCTCGTCCACGTGTGGACCGATGGCGATGCCGCGGTCCTGTACGACGTGCGGCTCGAAGACGGCGGCCAGCAGTTCCTCAAGGCGAGCGTCAACGATGGAGCCGTCGACGACGTCGAGGTCGCCTGCAGCGTGTTCACGATGAGCGACGAGGGCCGCGACAACGTGTGGGGCTACGGTCCGCAGAACGGCAACACCACCTGCTACACCGGCGGCATCGACACCCACAACGCGCGCGACTGGTCGGTGCACGACAACCGGTTCGAGGGGATCTACTGCGATGCCGACGGCGTACAGCGTCCCGCGCACGGCCGCTTTCCCGAGCAGCGCGACGGCATGACGTACGTCGGCGGTTTGTCCGAGCACGCCGTGCACATGTGGGACAGCGAGCAGGGCTCGGCCCACGACGTGGCCCGCAACGTCATCGTCGACTGCGCGCGTGGCATCGGCATCGGGTTCGTGGACCCGGTCTACGGCACGCGCGTCGTGAACAACATGGTCACCTCGAGCTTCCCCGGCGCGCGCGAGCACGACGTGGGCATCAGCATCGAGCGCGGCAACGACATCCTCGTCGCGCACAACACCGTGGTCTATACGCACCCCGATGCCTACCTCTACGGGCTCGAATATCGCTTTCCCGAGACCAGCGGCGTCGTCCTGCACGGCAACCTGACCAACATGGACATTCGCGCCCGCGACGGTGCGACGGCGGACGAGGTCGGCAACGTGCTCGAGGCGGAGATGGGCTGGTTCTCCGACCCGGACGTGGGAGACCTGCACTTGCTCGACTGCGCCGCCGCCCCCGAGGTCGCGCTGCATCCCGACGTCGCAATCGACCTCGACGGCACGACGCGCCAAGACCCCACCATCGTTGGCGCTGACGCCTGCGAGTGAAGACGGCTCTCTAGGACCCCGTGAGCACGGGGTTCACGTTCATGCCGCCGTCGATGTTGTACTCGGCGCCGGTGATGTACCAGGCCTCGTCCGAGGCGAGGTATGTGACGAGTGACGCGACGGCTTCGGGGGTGCCGAAGGTCTTCAGCGGGATGCGGTTTTGCATCGCTGCAGCGAAGCCAGCGAGGGCGTCCTCGGGCATGCCGGTCTTGCCGAAGATGGCGGTCTGCACGGGTCCGGGGTTCACCGCGTTGATGCGGATCTTGCGGGGCGCGAGCTCGGTCGCGGCCGTTCGGGTGTACGAGTTGAGGGCGGCTTTGCTCGCCGCGTAGACGGCGGTGTTCGCCATGCCGGTGTACGCGTTGATCGACGACAGGTTGATCACCGACGCGCCTTCGGACAAAAGCGGCAAGAAGCGCTCGAGGGTGAACACGGCGCCCTTGAAGTTGATGTTCATCGTGGTGTCGAACGTGGCTTCGTCGAAGCCGCCCAGCGGGGTCGGAAAGAAGACGCCGGCGTTGATGAAGAGCACGTCGACGCGCCCGTGCTTGGCTTCGACCTGCTTCACGAGGTCGGTGGTGTGGGCCAGGTTCGACTGGTCGGCGACGAGCCCCTCTGCGCCGAGGGCCGAGGCGGCCGCTCCGACCCGTGAAGCGTCGCGGCCGGTGATGACGACTGTTGCGCCTTCAGCAACGAATCGTTCGGCCGTCGCGTAGCCGATGCCGCTGTTGCCCCCGGTGATGACGGCGACTTTTCCCTGGAGTCTCTTGGTGCTCATCTCTTTTTCGCTTTCCGAACGCGCTTTGCGTGGCGTTCGATGCTCAGGGTAGCGGCGCGCGCCGTCGCGATAAGGGCTCGACACAGCAAGTCATCATCCCGATTATCGGGATAGTGGATGCGAGCGTCCTCGACCTTCGAGCTTTCGTGACGGTGGTGCGTCGAGGCAGCTTTGCTGCCGCAGCGCGCGAGCTGAGGCTGTCGACGACGTCGGTCAGTCGTCGCATCGCCAAGCTCGAGGAGAAGCTCGGTGCGCGTCTGCTGCATCGAACGACGCGCAAGGTCACCCTCACGCGCGCGGGGGCGCTGGCCATCGACCGTGCCGAGCGAGCCCTCGCGGAGCTGCAGGAGCTGCAAGACGTCGTGGCCAGCGACGAACGTCCGCGCGGGCACATCCGCGTGACGGCGAGCGTGTCGCTGGGGCATGCGCTGCTGCACGAGCGCCTGCCGGCTTTCATTCAGGCGCATCCGGACGTGTCGGTCGAAGTGCTGCTCACCGATCGTCGCACCGACCTCGTCGCCGAGCGGATCGATCTGGCGATTCGCGTGGGGGAGCTGCCCGACTCGAGCTTGGTCGCGCGGCGGCTGGGCACCGTGGAGCACCTCGTTTGCGCGGCGCCGTCCTGGCTCGAGCGCGTCGGTCCGCTGTCGGTCGAGCGGGTCGAAGACTATCCGCGGATCGTCGACACCAACCAGCCGCTGCGCTGGAAGCTCGACGGGCCCGACGGCGCGCGCGTGGAGCTGGATGCGACTGGGCGATATGCGATCAACAGCGCCCACGCGGCGCGTGACGCCTGCGTGCAGGGCCTGGGGCTTGCGCTGCTGCCCGCATTCGTCGCCCAGACCGCGCTGGAGTCCGGAGCGCTGGTCGACGCGTTCCCGGGCTGGTCCGGTCCGACACTGGGCCTGTTCAGCCTCGTGTTGACGCGGCGGTGGGCATCGCCTGCGGTGCGGGCCTTGGTCGAGCACGTGCAGGCCGACCTCACGGTCTTGCCGTGATGGCGCTGGAGCGATTCGACCGCGAGTTCCGAAGTGCGGCACCGCCCGCTAGTTTTTGCGTGAGAAGCATCGCACGTCGCGTCGATGTGCTGAGATTTTCGGGTCGGCGCTTCGCCAAAGTCGCTGGCGCGCCCCTTGCTGAGACGAGTTGCGATGCAGACAGACATCGTTGGCGTCGTCGCCGTCGTTGCGCTCGCCGGATGCGTCGGTTGTGGTCCTCGCGTCGCGTCGGACGAGACCTCAGGCGCCGGCTCGGTGACGACGGCACCAAGTCCTGACTCGGCGAGTGGCACAGCCGCAGATACGGGCACCTCCGGCGCAACGGCGGGAAGCGGCGATACCACTGTGGATACCGGGACGGCCGTCGACGACTCTGGTTCGAGTGAAGAGACGGAGGCGAACGTCGATGATGATGCTTGCGAGCTGCGAAGCGTCGACGAGGCCGTCTACGTAGCCATTGAGGAGGAGTTGCAGGGCATCGCAGAGAGCGCCTTGGCCTACTTTGCCGTTCCGACGGGCGTGCCCCCACTTCATCGTTGTCCACACGTCGACCAAAGCCCTCATGGCGGATCGAGCGGGATCACGCCGCCTCTTGCCGTGAACTGCAACTGTGGCCCGTCCGGCGGGTGCATCCCAACGAGCGATCCGTCGTCCGAGGACCAGGGCTCATATGACATCAAGCTGTGGCGTGAAAACCAGATATGGCAGGGCCTCGGATTTGAGCGTCCGGCGGGGCTTGCACATCAGTTCCACTACGAGTTCGCTGCAGAGAACCTCGACGATGGCTCCGGCGCGTGCGAGTTCCGAGTTACCGGGCGCGCTGACTATGACGACGACACGGAGTTCTCCGTCTACTCGGTCTCGGGGTTCGTGGACGAGAAGGGGGCGGTGATCGAGCCGATGGTCGTGGAGAGACCGTTTGAGTAGACGCTAGTCGCGGATGCCCGAGAGCCCAAGCGTGGTCAGGTTGGGAAGGTCTGCGAGCGGGGCGGCGCCGCTGCGCGTGAGCACGGTGTTGCCGAGGTTGAGTCGCTGCAGCGACTGGAGCTTCAGCAGGTGCGGCACTGCGGCGTCGGTCACCAGCGTGTCGTCGAGGCGAAGTTCGACCAGCGATGGCAGGTCGACGAGGTGCTCGACCCCAGCGTCGACCACGTCGGTGTGATCCAGCTCGAGGACGCGAAGGCGTCGCAGCGCGGCCAAGGACGCGAGGCCGCGGTTCGTCACGCGCGTGTGGTGTAGCTGAAGGACCTCGAGCGATTCGAGCGTCGCGAGCGAGGCGAGGCCGTCATCGCTGACGCGCGTATGGCCCAGGTCCAGCTCGCGGAGGTTGGTGAGCGCGGCGAGCTGGGGCATCGCGCGGTCATCCAGCGTGGGGTAGCCGAGCACGAGCTCCTCGAGCGAGGTGAGCAGCTCGAGCTTCTCCATGCGCGGGTGCTCGAGGTCTCCCGAGAGTTCGAGCCGGCGAAGCTTGGGGAACGCGGCCAGGGCCTCGAAGCCCTTGGGCCCCAGGTCGATGCCGGTGAGGACGAGCGTCTCGAGCTTGCTCAGGTCGGCGATCGCGGAGAGCCCAGCATCGGAGATCTGGGTGCCGCGCAGCGCGAGCGTCCGGATGCCGGTGCTGTGTCGCAGCGACCGCAGTCCAACGTCGCCGATGCGCGGGCAGTCGCACGTGAACGAGGTGACCGGCAGCTCACGAAAGTAGAGCGGAGAGTTGTCGTTGAAGGTGCTGCCCGAGAACACCACCTCGCGCAGCTCGGACAGCGGCTTGATCTGGTTGAGCGAGAAGTTGCCGATCCGCGTGTCGCGAAGCTCGAGTCGCTCGACCGCGTCTGCCTTGGCGAGGGTCAGCATCGCCTTGTGTCCCGCCCACGTTCCCTCGAGCACCACGCTACGAAGGTCGCGAGGCCAAAGGTCCAAGATGAGCGACACCTCGGAGTCCTTGCCCAGCTCCGAGAGGCGTACGGCCTGCAGGTCGAGCTTGCGCAAGGGCGTGAGCGGCTCGCTGCCGACGCTGACGCGACGCAGGCTGAGCTGTTCGAGCGCCTCGAGCTGCGCGAGCCGGCCGACGATGACCCCGTCGATCTCCATGTCCGCAAGCTCGAGCTGCTCGAGTGTCGGGGCGAACGCGGCGAGGCCGGACTGCACGGCGCCGCTGCATCCGGAGATTCTGAGGCTGGCGAGGCGAGGGGTTTGACCGGCGATGCGGACGAGGTCCAGCCCAGCGCAGCCGTCTTCGGGGCTGCCCTCATCGATGAAGCCGACGCGGTCCGCTGCCGACAGGGCAAGGTCGAGGTGCTCGATGACCGCCATGTCGGCCCGGGCGAGCTCGGACGCGTCGTGGATGGTGACCTCACGGGGGTCGGCGGGCCACGGCGCGGAAGACGTCTCGCGTGCCTCGGGTGCGGCGTCACCGCCAATGCGCGGCGGGGGCACCGGCTGAGGCGGGGCCTCGGCCTCGGAGGCACAGGTGCACGCTGCGGGGGCGACGCACACGAGCAGGAGAAAGAGAAACCGAAGCACCGGGGGCGGCGAACATAGGCCCACATGCGCCTTCGCAAAAGGCCCCGCGAACTGCGCCACGCGGTCGCAGCGCTACGCGCGCAACCGCGTCCAGTGGCTCCCAGCGGCGGTCATCGAGCAATCAGAACGATGTTCGGCGGCCCATTATGGGAGATTTGACGCGCGGGCTTTGCGGACATGTAACACGTCCCCGTGGGTAAGCGTGATTGACGCGCCCTGGGCGGTTTTGTACAAAGGCGCGGTCGGCGTGCCTCGCCGCCACCCATCTCCTTCGCCCGGAAACTCAGGTCTTCATCATGGCAACGAATCGAATCGAGCGCGTACTCCGCCACGACGGCATCGTCGCAGTCCTCGACATGACCGGTGACGCGGCGCCGGCTCCTGCAGCTGAGGCTGCGCCCACGCCCGCGCCCGCGGCTCCCAGTGCCACGCCCGCGGTCGGTGCTCCGCTCGGCGGCGCCCCGGCTCCCGCCGCTCCTGCTGCTCCTGCGGCCCCCGCAGCGCCGGCTCCTGCCGCAGCGCCCTCCGGTGGCGGCACCGTCGCATGGGTCGGCGACGACAACTGGCGCCCCATCGTCATGGAGGCGGTCAAGCTCCGCCAGATCGCCAACGAGCCCTCGGTTCGCGTCCTCGTGGGCGAGCACGCCGTGCTCGTCTCGGGCGATGAGCGGCACGTGGTCGGCGTGGTCTTCATCAAGGGCCACCCCGTCGTGAAGTCGGTCGTCCGCATGGTTCGCCAGCTGCTTCGTCAGCCGAACCCACAGCCGCAAGGTTTGTAGACCGCGCACGCGGTTCGGATGCAGGGGGCTGCGGAAGGGATTCCGCGGCCCTTCGCAATTTTCGCGGGTAGAGTCCCGCCGTGCCCATCGACGCAGCTTTGAGCGAAGCGCTGGTCCAGGCCGTCGGCGCGGACCACGTCCGGACCACCGCCGAGGACCTCGGCTACTACGGCACCGACCGGTGTCGCGGGGACTGGTCCGTCGACGCAGGGGTGATCGTGCTGCCCAAGACCGTCGAGGAGGTCCAGGCGGTCGTGAACCTGTGCCGCGAGGCGGGCGCGGCGATCATCCCCTCGGGTGGCCGCACCGGGCTCACCGGCGCCGCGACGGCGGTCCGGGGCGAGGTGGTGTTGTCGCTCGAGCGGATGAATCGCGTGCTCGAGGTCGACACGGCGGCCCATACGCTGCGCTGCGAGGCGGGCGCGACGGTGGAGCAGGTTCAGATGGCGGCGGCCGCCGAAGGGCTGCTGTACCCCGTCGACTTCGCGGCCAAGGGCAGCGCGCAAATCGGCGGCAGCATCGCGACGAACGCCGGCGGCGTGAAGGTGATCCGCTACGGGACGACGCGCGTGTGGGTCAGCGGGCTCGATGTGGTGGTCGCCAGCGGTGAGCTGCTGCACCTCGGCGGCCCGCTGGTGAAGGACAACACCGGGTACGACCTGCGGCAGCTCTTCATCGGTGCCGAGGGCACGCTGGGCATCATCGTCGGCGCCACGATGCGGTTGTGCTCGCCGCCTCGCGGGGCCGTGGTGGCGCTGTGCTCGGTACCCGACGACCCGAGCGTGCTGAAGCTGTTCACGCGGGTGCGTCGTGAGCTTCCGCTGCAGGCGTTCGAGTGCTTCGACCAAGGCTGCCTCAAGCACGTGCTCGAGCACCGCGGCCTCGCGGGCAAGGGTCCGTTCGCCGAGCCCACCGCGCAGCACGTGCTCATCGAAGTCGAGGTCGAAGGTGCCGGCGAGGGCGCGGAGGAGATGGCCCAAGAAGCGCTGACGCTGTGCCTTGCCGACGCGCAGGACAGCGGCGAAATCGGCGACGCGGTCGTGGCCGCCACAGGCGCGCAGGCTCGCGACCTTTGGGAGTACCGCGAGGGCATCAGCGAATCACTGCACGCCCACACGCCCCACAAGTCGGACATCGCGCTGCCGGTCTCCGAGGTCACCGCGTTTCTCGAGCAGTGGAGGCCCGCCGCCTCCAAGGCCCTGCCGCACGCGGAGGCGCTGGTGTTCGGTCACGTCGGCGACGGCAACCTGCACCTCAACATCCTCAAGCCGCCAGCGCAGGCGGTCCCGGACTTCGTGGCCGAGGCGAAGGCGTTCGACGAGGAAACCTACGCCTTGGTCGAGCGCTTCGGCGGCAGCGTGTCCGCGGAGCATGGCATCGGCCTGCTCAAGCGCGACCACCTGCACTACAGCCGCAGCGCCGGGGAGCTCACGATGATGCGCGCGATCAAGGCGTCGCTCGATCCCAGTGGCATGTTCAACCCGGGCAAGGTCCTGCCGCCGGGCTGATACTCTGGGGCCGATGCGCTCCTGGGGGATTGTAGCTGTGCTTCTCGTCGTCGGCTGCGGCGACGAGGCGGGGTCGAGTGATACCGGCGGCATGCCGACGTCGGCGACGATTTCGACGACCGCGACCACCACCGTCGGCGATGGCTCGACGGGAACCGCCGGGGGCTCGGCCACCACCGACGAGACGACCGGTCCGAGCACGGACCCGACGACGGGACCGGGCACCGACCCCACGACCCAGGCCGACACCGGGACGGACGCGGGCGGCGACTGCACCTTCTGTGACGGCCCGAACGAGCGATGCGTCGAGGGCCAGTGCGAGACCACCTGTCAGGGGCAGCAGCCCGATCCGTGTGGCCCGGCGCAGGTTTGCGATCACATCTCGGGAGAGTGCGTCGATCCGGCCGCGGCCTGCGTGTTGTCGGGCGACTTCACGCCGTGTGGAGCGCGGCAGTGTGGCCCCGGCTCGGTGTGCAACGACCAGGGCGAGTGCATCCCGTATCCGCCGTGCGCCGGGGTTGCCTGCACCGACGAGGGAGACTGCTGGGGATCGTTCTGTTCGTGCGAGCGCAGCATCGACTGCGAGCCGCCGTCGGACGAGCTGCTCAACGGCCCCTTCAGCACGGAGATCAGCGACCTTGAGTTCGCCGACGACTGCACCGCGTGGATGGTCACCCTGCGCAGCGGCACCGACTTCCTTCGTCGCATCACGCCTGACGGCGAGCTCACCGAGTGGCCCGGGGTCTCGAACCTCAACATGGGCGAGGTGGCGGTGCTCAAGGCGCTCACGCCACCGCCGGCCGCCGCGGTTCCGCTGCCGCTGGGTGCTGGGACCGTTCCGCCGCCACCGGATCCCGTCGAGGGCATCGGCGAGGTCGCGCTCTCGTACATCTGCTGCTCGACGTGTGGCTGCTTCACAGACCCACCGCAGGGCGTCGCGCGTCTGAACGAAGACGACATGGCCAACCCGCTTCCTTTGGTCATCCCGGCGGGCGTGACCGATTCGACCGGTCCGTTCGGGAGCGCCGGCGCCGACGCGGGCCCCTTCGGACTCACGTGGGGCATCGATCGCGTGCTGTACGTCGGCAACGCGGTCGCGAACGGCGATCTCAACACCGCCGACCTCGAGACCGAGACCCAGCAGGTCATCTCCACGTTCGACGCGCGGATCTCCGCCGCCTCCCCGCTGACCGAGGTCCACATCATGGTCGCCACGCTCGGTGGATCGATCTACCGCTACAACGTGGTCACCAACGCGGGCACGCTGGTCGCCTCGGTTGGAGAGGACGTCACGAACATGGCGTTCGACGCGTTCTCGGGCCTGCTGTACGTCAGCCTGCGCAACTTCGACGTGATCACGCTCGACCCCTTCACGGGCGAGACGGCGCCGTTCCAGACCATGCCTGCGCGCGGGCGCGTGACCGTGAGTCCCAACGGTCGGCTGTACTACTCGCCGATCGGCATTCTCGACGGGCAGCCGATCAGCTCCTGGGACATCCCGGACGCCCTGTGACCGAGCTGGCCCGTCTGTACGAGCAAGGCGCTGCGGCGTGGCCGGGAGTCGACGTCCCGCGTGAGGCCTTTGAGGCTCACGTGCGACGACATCATGCTCAGGCGGCTCCGCGCGCCTTTGCGACGGCGGATGTCTACTTGGCGGTTGGGTGCGTGCTCGGGCTGTCCGAGGCCGTCGTGGCGTTTCGTCGAGCCCACGAGGCCGACATCGATACGGCGCTTTCTCGTCTTCGCATCGAGCCGGGAACCGCTGGTGACGTGAAGTCCGCGGTGCTGGAGAAGTTGTTGGCGCCCGGGTCGACGAAGCTGCAGCAGTTTGCCGGTGGGGGGCCGCTGGGGCGCTGGGTGGCGGCCGTGACGGCGCGTGAAGCGGCCAGCGTGCGGCGGACGGCTGCGCGACGTCGCGGCTTGCTCGAGGCCGCCGGCGAGGCGATCACGCCGGCCGATCCCGAACTTGCGTTTCTCAAGCAGCACTACCGCGGCGCGTTTCGGGAGGCGTTCACCCTCGCGGTCGAAGACCTCGACCCCAAGGAGCGCGCCCTGCTGCGGAACCGGTTCGTCGATGGGCTCACGCTGCCTCAGCTTGCGGCGGCATCGGGGGTGCACCGGGCCACGGCCGCGCGCTGGCTGGCGGACGTTCGGACCACGCTGCTCGAGCGCACGCGGGCCCATATGGTCGCAAGGCTGAAGATCGGCCCCGACGAGCTTCAGAGCATCTTTCGGCTGATCCAGAGCAACTTCGAGGTGAGCGTGCATCGCCTCCTTCAAGAAGCATGAGCGAGGCATGCGACGGTTCGGGTCGTCGTGACGTCGGACTCCGGTGAATCTGCGGATGCCCACCCCCACGCTCATGACTGCCCGCGTCGGCAGCATCCTCTGGCGTATGTTTGATACCCCCTCGGGGCGCGATGCCGACGTCGCCGATGGAGGCTCCGCGTGAACATGGACCGCGACACGGCGGACTGTCTGACCGAGGCCGATGCGCTTCAGCTCGTCTCGGGAGAAGGCGCTGCCGAGGAGGTCGAGCGCTGGCGCTCCCACGTGGGCGAGTGCGAGACCTGCCGCCGGTTCGTGGCAGAGCTCGCCCGGATCTGCGTGCCGACCGAGTCCAGCGAGGGACTCGGCGGCGCCCCGGCCGTGCTGCCCAGCGGGACGGCCTTGGGGCACTACGACCTTCAAGAGGTCCTTGGACGCGGGGGCATGGGCGTGGTCTATGGTGCGTTCGACCGTCGCTTGAGTCGTTCGGTCGCACTCAAAGTCCTGCGCAGCCGTACGGATGCGTTTGCGCGGTTGCGGCGTGAGGCCAGCGTGATGGCCCGTCTCTCTCATCCGAACGTTGCCGAGGTCTACGACGTGGGGGAGGCAGACGGTCGTCCCTACGTCGTGCTGGAGCGCGTCGAGGGGCCAACGCTGCTCGAATGGCGGATGTCCGCGTCCCGCAGCGTGGAGGACGTGCTCGGCGTGTATGCCCAAGCGGGTCGTGGCTTGGCCGCCGCGCACCGAGCCGGGCTGGTGCATCGTGACTTCAAGCCGACCAACGCGATGCTCGGTGAAGACGGTCGCGTGCGCGTGCTCGACTTCGGGCTGGCGGCCTCGGCCGAGGATGGCTCCGAGCCAAGCCGAGATTCAGGCGCGACCCACCGCGCGCTGGCGGGGACGCCGTCGTATGCGGCGCCCGAACAGCTCGATGGGCGAGAGGCGACGGCTGCCTCGGACCAGTTCAGCTTCTGCGTCGCGCTGTTCGAAGCGCTCGCCGATCGCAAGCCGTTCCCCGGCGACACCGCGGCCGCTCGTCGAGCCTCGATGGAGCGCGAGGACAGAGTCCCGCTGCCGCCCGAGATCCCCCGTGGCATTTCGCGAGCGCTGGCGCGGGGGCTGCAGCTGGACCCGCGGCGTCGCTTTGCGTCGATGGATGCACTGCTCGCTGCGCTGACGTCCCCACCGTCACGCTGGCCGTGGCTCGTGGGGGCTGCGGCCGCCGCCACGACGGTTGCGTTCGTCCTCGTTCCCGAACGTGCGACCCCGTGCGATGACGGTCGCACCCGCATCGAGCAGGCGTGGTCCCCGGACGACGCTGGCTTGCGAACGACACCGGCGCTGCGCCGCTCCGTCGAGGAACTCGATGCCTACGTCGATGCATGGCTGTCCTCTCGCGCGACGGCCTGTACGCGAGCACAAGGCGCACCGCCCGAACTCGCGTGCTTCGAGCGCTTGGCCGCCAAGGTCGCGCGCGTCGGCCGGCGCCTCGAGACGTTGCGAAACGACGGAGGCCGGCCCCCGGCGGACCTGGTGGAGGGGCTGCCGATGCCATCCACGTGTCTTGCGCCTTCGACGATGTCGGGCGCGGACCGTCTGCTCGAGGAGGAGTTCGAGCAGCTCGACGCATGGCTGCGGGATCGCGACGCGTACGGCCTCGAGGGGCCGGCCGCGCGCGTCGAGGCCCGCCGTCGCGTCGGCACCCTGCTCGCGCGGGCGGACCGGCTCGGTGCACTGCGGATCCAGGCTGCAACGCTGCGGAGTCTGGCCGCCCTGGACATCTTCGACTCCGATCCGGACGCCGCGGCACGGACCCTCGAGGAGGCTGCGCTGCTCGGTCATCTCGCCGAGGACCGTGATGTCGAGCTGCGTGCGATCGAAGACTTGGTGGCCGTGCTCTCCAAGCACCTCGATGAGCCGGACCAAGCGGCGTATTGGCTTTGCCGCGCCGAAGAGGTGGCGGCTGTGCTCGACTCGGACGTCGCGCGGGGCCGCGTCAGCATCCTGGCGGGACGGGTCGCCCTCGCGAAGGGGGAGTGGGCGGAGGCGAGCGCGTCGTTCGAGGATGCGGAGGAGCGTCTGCCGGGCTCGTGGCGCCTCAAGTCCCTCCTGCAGATGCGTGGCGAGGCGTACATGCAGGCGGACGACACCGAGGCTGCGCGTGCCGACTGGCAGCGAGGCCTTGCGCTGGCCGAGGCCGAGTTCGGTCCGAACAGCATCGAGTTGGCACCGTTTCTCAGCGCTCTTGCGAGTACGTACATGGAAGAGGGGGAACTCGAGCCCGCGGCGGCGTTTCTCGAGCGCGCGATTGCGGTGACGCCCCCAGATCGCGGGATTTGGAGGGCCTTCCTCAGCGCCAACCTCGGCCTGCTGCAGCGGGACCTCGGCCGACTGGAGGATGCCGAGCTGGCGCTGACCGACGCCGAAGCCGTGTTCGCCGATGTGTACGGCGAGTCGCATACGACCACGCTTCGCACGACCGTGGACCTTGCGTTCGTCCAGCTCTCGCGTGGCCGACGGGCGCAGGCGCACCGGCGCTTCACGCTCGCCTTGGGGTTTGATGCGCCGGAGGTTCTCCACGCGCGCACAAGGGTTGGCAGGGCTGCCGCTGCCGACGAGCCTGCGCGTGCTCTCGAGGCGCTGCTTCGGGAGGACGACCTCACCGAAACGGCGCGCGACGAAGCGCAGGCGCGGCTCGAAGCGCTGCGGTGATCAGCCGCCGCTGGCCGGCGCGCGCTTCTTGGCCTGCTGCGCTTTGGTCAGCGGGTGATTGTTGATGAACTCCACCTTGGAGGTCTCCCACTTGCCGTCGACCGAGGAGACTTCGACCCGGTACTGGCTGCCTCCTACGACCAAGCGGGCGGAGCCGTTGAACCACGTCCACAGCTTGACGTTGTCCGCGGGCGCGGCTTCCTTGGGAGGATTCGGAAGCGTGACGCCGACGTGGGCGAGCGCGGCGCCGGGGTCGAAGGTGCCCTCGCCGGGGATCCCCTCGATGGCCATGCCGGCCGAGATGCCGTCTTCGTAGACGAAGCTCAGCGCCTTGTACGTGCGCGTGGGGTCTTCGTAGCGCTGCATCACGTACTTGCAGTCGAACCACGTTCGGTCGGGCAGGTATCGGACGCAGGACTCGCGGACCATGCCCTTGCCGGTGGGTTCACCGAGCTTGGGCTGGATCTCCTGAGGGGTCTTGCCGAGCATGTCGGCCAGCGGAAACTTCACGTCGCTCGACAGCGTCGCCATGGGACCGTCGGGCTTGGGCTCGGGCTTGGGCGCGTCGGGCTTGGGCTCGGGCTTGGGCGCGTCGGATTTGGGCTCGGGCTTGGGCGTGTCGGCCGTGGCCTCGGCTTTGGCGTCGGCCTTGGACGCGCTCTTCTTCGCATCGGGTTTGGACGCGGGGGGCTCTGCGCTCGGGCAGGCGGTCAGTACAGCAGCGGCGCAGACCAGAAGCAGTCGCATCGGCGGACGATACCACCGAGGCGATGCTCAGCGGCGGCGGCCGCGAGCGAAGGTTCCCTCGGGGAGGGGGCCGAACGCGCGGTGGACTTCGAGGTCCAAGCTGAAGAGGTGGTCGTCGACCGTGAACACGACCCGGTGTCCGCCATCTTCGACCTTCGAGAGGAACGCGCGGCTGTCCAGGTTCACCCGCTTGCGCGGCGTGCCCGACCACCAGGGCGTCCGGACGCTCTTCACGACGACCTCCGACTCCAACACGATCGGCGGCGCGGGCTTGCCCTTGCGCTGCGCTCGCTCGAGCCGCGGCGTTGCGTTGACCGCGAGGCTGACCTCGAGGTCGCCCTCTTCGAGCCGGACGGTCTGCTCGATGGTCGCGTTCATCCCGAGGATCGTCGTGACCACCGGCTGAGAGAGCAGGCGGCCCTGCGCGTCGACGTCGGGGTCGGGGCTGGAGACGCTCAGCTCGTTGTCGGGGTACATCCGCAGCGTTGCGCGGACCTGAACCGACTGGGGATTGTTGAGCTCGCTGGAGAACTCTTGGTGGGGTGCGTCGCCGACGATGCTGCCGACGTCGGCTTGCCCCACGCGGACTTCCGGAGGTGGCGAGAACTCGACCGCCCGCAGCAGCACCAGCACCGCGGCGGCGATGAGCACCAAGTAGGCGTTCTTCTTCATCCACGCCAACGCGCGGGCCAGCCGGCCAGGCGCGCGCGGCTGCGGCGTCGGCGTTGGGCTCTCAGGCTCGGGCGTGGGCGCTTGTTCCTCCACGGTGCCGGACCGTGGCACAGGGGGCTCAGCCGCCGAAATTTTCGGCGGACCCGGAGAATCGCAGGACGTAGGCGGTGATCCCCATCGCCACGGACACGTTCAGCGAGCCTTTCACGCCCATCATCGGCAGGCAGATCGTGCGCTCGGCGAAGGCGTGCAACCGGGGGTCCACCCCCGAAACCTCGTGTCCGAAGACGAGGACGATGCGGCCGCCCTCCCGCGCAGCGAGGACCGTCGGGTCGAAGACGGAGCGCGCCTCGGGGGCGCCGTCGACGATCCACAGCCGCGCGCCCGCTTCGGTCAGGCTGCGGGCAGCGGACGTCGCATCGGCGTGACGCGTCCACGCAACCGCGGCTTCGGCCCCGAGTGCGGTCTTGGCCAGCTTGGGGTGCTCGGGCGTCGGGGTGAAGCCACAAACGTGCACGTGCGCCACGCCGGCGCCGTCGGCAGAGCGAAACACCGAGCCCACGTTTCGCAGGCTGCGGATGTTGTCCAGCAGGACTTCGATCTGCACGTCGGTATCGGGGCGACAGGTCGCACCGTGAGTCGTGTATGGCGCGTCGATGAAAGCGGTCTGCGCACCGCACAGCGGGCACGCCTCCCCCAGCGGGCTTCCATCGTTGACGGGGAACCGAAGTGCGCAGTCCGGGTTGCTGCAGCGCCGGGCGCGGAATCGGGGGCCCTCGTCCATGAAGGCTCGAATGCTACTCTACCGACCGGTGGCGTACCGCGACGATCGGCAAGCGATGGAGCTGCAGCTCGCCGAACTGAAGCGGGAGAACGCCGAGCTGCGCGAGGAGGTCGCCTCGCTGGAGGAGCAGGCGAAGAAGGCGCGCGAGCAGAGCCGAAATGTGGCCCGTAGGGAGGCCCGGAGCGGCTGCGTGATGTGTGGCGGCAGCCTGCACGCGGTCGCGGTGTTCTCGGGACGTCACGACGCGCCCAAGTCGCTTCACATCAGCACCCCGCGCTTCTCGGCGCCCGAGGGGGGCTTCAGTCGGAGCACGCCGATCAAGGCGATGGCGTGCTCGAGCTGCGGATTCATCCACCACTACATCGACATCGAGCGCGCGGACCCAGCGTTGGTCACCGGGCACGACGCTGACGACGACGACGCGTAGGGCTACGCAGGCGGGCAGCCGTCGAGCATGATGAGCGAGGGCGGGTCGGTCGCGTCCGTGGTGAAGTAGAGGACGCCGGCCTCGAACTGCGCCCACAGCGGATCGTCGAGTTCATCGTACATCGAGCCGAGTTCGACTGGGTTCGCCTTGTCCGCGACGTCGACGATGCGCAGGAGCGGCACCTGGTTGCTCGTCGTGGAGCTGCCGAAGACGTAGAGCCGGTCGTTGTCGTCGTCGAGCGCCAGCAGCGTTGCCCGTTCGCCGGGGTACGTTCCGACGAGCATCGGCGCGGCCGGGTCGGTCAGGTCGAAGATCTGGACGCCATCGTTGCCGCCGACGTAGATGTACGAACCGCCGATCACGAGGTTGTCGGGGCGCCCGGTGTCGTCGACTTCGGCGAGCGTCACGGGAGTGTCCGGCGTAGAGACGTCGATGGTGGTGAAGTTGAACCCCGCCATCGCGAGGACGTCGCCCGTCTTGGCGACCGTCGAACCGCCAATGTTGAGGCCGTTGCTGTCTTGCTGGAGATCCTCGACGAGGGTGGTCGGCATGTCCGGGGTGGAAACGTCGACGACCGAGAGCCCCGCAGACGACGCGAGGTAGAGACGGTCGCCTTCGTACACGACGTCCTCGGTGTCGAGCTGGTCGTCGACCCACAGCTCCACCATGGCCGCCGGGTCCGCTGCGTCGACCATGAACGCGCCGCCTCCACGACGGCCACCGACGATGAAGCCGTCCGCGAACGCGGCGCGATACGTTGGCCCACCGTCGGGGTCGAACGTCCCGAGCACCGTCACGGCGGACGGGTCGCTCACGTCGAGCAGGCCCACGCCGTCCCCGCGCAGCGCCGCCGCCATCGTAGTGCCGACGACGTGGAATCCGTCGAGCTCGAGGTCTCCGAGGTTTGCGGTCGCGAGCTCGACCGGCATGCCGCAGCCGGCCTCTCCGGTGCTGCCGGTGTCGGCCGACCCGTCGGTGTCCGTCCCGGTGGCTGCGTCGGTGTCCGTCTCCGCGTCGGTCGTCGAGCCGTCGCTCGTCGAGCCGTCGGTCGAGCCGCCGGTTGGAGGACCGGCCGTACTGGCCGCGTCGGTCGTCGTGCCGCTCGACGATCCGGAGGTGCTGGCGGTGGAGGAGCCGGCATCCGCGTCGCCGTCGTCGTCGGTCGGGCAAGCGGTCAAAAGCGCGAGTGCAGCAAGGCAAAGCCACGAACGTTGGGTGGGCATCACCGTTGGTGGTTGCCGATCGAGCGTGTGTCTCCACTTGTGCTGGGGGGATTAAGCCGAAGCCCGCGACACCGATGCACGCGCTGCCGCCGAGCGACGTGCGACACAGTCCTGTGACAGACGGCTGGAGCGCACGGCGCCCGGTGCGGCGTTCGCACCGTTGGTCGGTTCGTTCGGGGAATGCCGGGGGCGCCGGCCCGGATTCACGCGCGCTCGCGAGGCCCGCATCGGCATCCGGTCGCTACAGTGGGTGCGGATGGTGTGGGAGCCCGCGATCTTCGATCTGCCTCGGGGCGAGTGGTCGCCGCAGATCGAAGCGGACATGCTGGCCTGCGAAGATCCGATTTGGGCGTTCGACAGCCTCCGCCATCAAATGGTCTGGGCCAACGCCGCGGCGGTCACGTTTTGGAACGCCGAGTCGTTCGAGGAGCTGACCGCTCGGGACTACGGCGTGGACATGTCTCGCTCGACGCGGCGTCGGCTGGGCGCGTATCGACGAATCGTCTCCCGTGGAGAGCAGGCGTTCGATCGATGGACGGTATTTCCCGGCGGGCGTCCAACGACGGTGCTCACGGTCGTGCGCGACATGCCGAGCAAGCCGAAGTCCGGCGTGCTGCTGATGCGCGCGCGCCTGTGCGATACGGCCCAGGGCGATCTACGGGGCGTCGAGGCGCTTCGGCACACCAGCGTGATGATCACGATGTGTACGCCGGAGGGACAGGTGCTGATGGAGAACCCCGCGGCTGCGGCGGCGTTCGGGTTCCTCCAGCGAACCGAACGCGTCCACGCGCTGCGCGACCGCGTCGTGTCCACCACGGACGCGGACGTCATTCACGTGGCGCTGGGCGAGCGCGGCGAGTTCAGCGGTGAGCTCCGCGTCCAGACGAGTGCCGGCGTCGTGTGGCACGGCATCGACGTGCTCGTGACGAGCGACCCGGCGACGGGCAAGCGCGCGCTGTTGATCAACGAGAGAGACATCGACGCCCGCAAGCGCGGCGAAATCGAGCTGGCGAAGACGCGGGCCGAACTCGAAGTGCGCGTGGTCGAACGGACCCGAGACCTCGCGCGTCAGCAGGCGTTCGTCGAGGCCATCCTCGACACGGCCCGGACGTTGATGTTCGTGGCCGACGCGTCGGGTCGCGTCGTGCGTGGCAACCAGGCGCTCCAGGACTTTTTGGGCACCGAGCCCGCGGCCGCCTCGATGTCGGCGTGGGAGGTGTTCGGGGACGGGACCGCGGAGCGCTTCCGCCGTTGGATCGAGTGCGGCGCGATGGCCGAAGACCTGGAGGTGGAGCGGGTCAGCGCCGCTGGGACGCGCACGGTGCTGTACTGGACGGCTCAGGTCCTGCACGTGGACGGCGAGCACTTTCTGGTCGCCTCGGGGCTCGACATCACTGAGCGACGGGAGCTGCAGCTTCAGCTGCAGACCGCCGACCGCATGTCGTCGATCGGCACGCTGGCTTCGGGCGTGGCGCACGAGCTGAACAACCCGCTCGCGTTTGCACTCACGAGTGTCGAGCTGGCGCAGGCGAGCGCCAAGAGCGGGGACGCGGAGTCGGTGCTTCCGCACCTCGATGCCGCCGCGGAGGCCTGCGAACGGGTTGCCAGAATCGTCGCAGACCTCAAGGGCTTTGCGCTCCCGCCGGGTCCCACCACCGAGGTGAACCTGCGCGTCGTCGTGGACTCGGCGACCCGGATGATGTCGCACCGCTTGTTGGAACGCCGGATGCTCTCCGTCGACGTGGACGGGGACGTCTGGGTCAGCGGCGACGAGACCAAGCTCTGCCAGGTCGTGCTGAACCTGCTGATCAACGCCGCCCAGGCCGTGGAGCACAGCGGTGCGGAGGCGTCGATTGCCGTGTCGGCCGAGGCTTCGGGCGGCTGGGTCTCGCTGACGGTCGACGATACCGGGGAGGGGATCGCCCCGCAGGTCCTCGGGCGCATCTTCGATCCGTTCTTCACGACGAAGGGGCACCGAGAGGGCACGGGACTGGGGCTGGCGATCTCGCACCGGATCATCGCGCAGTTCGGAGGCTCCATCGCCGTGGAGAGCCGACATGGGGAGGGGTCGACGTTCACGGTCCGGCTTCCCGAGGCCGCGTCTCCGATTCGCAGGCTGTCGGAGGCGACGCGGGAGCGGTCCGTGCCGAGGGCGCGGGTTCTGATCGTGGACGACGAGCCTGGGTTGGCGGACGCGTTTGCCCACGCGCTCCCTCGCCACGACGTGGTGACCGCGACCTCGGGCCACGAAGCCCTCCAGCACATCGCGTCGCAGACGTTCGACGTGATCGTCTGCGACCTCATGATGCCGGAGATCGGCGGACGCGAGGTGTACGGGGCCGTCGCGGCTCGCGACGAGGAGGCTGCGGCACGGATGCTGTTCGTGACCGGCGACGCGTTCACTGAGGAGGCACAGGCGTTCGTGCGCGAGATGGGCGAGCGCGTGCTCTACAAGCCCATCAGCGCTCGTGCGCTCCGAGACTCCGTGGCCGAGGTCCTGGAATTGGCTGGGCCGCGACGTCGAGACGCCGCGGCCCAGTGATGCGCTCGCGCGCGCTCGTTACTCTTGCTCGGCGAGCCAGCGCTCGGCGTCGATGGCTGCCATGCAGCCGGTGCCGGCGGCGGTGATCGCCTGGCGGTAGACCTTGTCCGCGACGTCTCCGCACGCGAACACGCCCTCGACGTTGGTGTAGCTGGTGTTGGCGCGGGCGATCTTCAGGTAGCCGGCTTCGTCTTTGTCGAGCTGGTCACCGAAGATGTCGGAGTTCGGCTTGTGGCCGATGGCCAGGAAGAAGCCGGTCACGTCGAGCGTCTCGTCGGCGCCGCCGGTGGTGTCCTCCATCAGAACGCCCGTGACGCCATCGTCGCCGAGCACTTCTTTGACCTGGCGGTTCCAGTGAACCGTGATCTTGTCGTTCTCGAGCACGCGCTTTTGCATGACCTTGCTGGCGCGGAACTCGTCCCGACGGTGAATGATGTGGACCGACTTGCACATCCGGGTGAGGAACAGCGCCTCTTCCATGGCCGTGTCGCCGCCACCGACCACAGCGACGTCTTGGCCGCGGTAGAACGCACCGTCACACGTGGCGCAGGCGGTCACGCCCTTGTTGCGCAGGCGCTGCTCGGACTCGAGGCCGAGGTACTTGGCGCTGGCGCCGGTCGACACGATGAGCGCGTCGGCGGTGTAGCTCGCGCTGTCGCCCTTGATCTTGAAGGGGCGGCTGCTCAGGTCCACCTCGGTGGCGAGGTCGTAGATGATCTCGGTGCCGAAGCGCTCGGCCTGCTCGCGGAACTCCTCCATCATCTCGGGGCCCGAGATGCCCTTGGGGTAGCCGGGGAAGTTCTCGACGTCCGTGGTCGTGGTCAGCTGGCCGCCGGGCTCCGGTCCCGCCAGCATCACGGGCTTCAGCTCGGCCCGCGCGGTGTACAGCGCGGCGGTGTACCCCGCCGGACCCGCGCCGAGAATCATGACTTTGCAGTGCCGAACGTCGCTCATGTGCGCGGGAGCATAAGCACGGCCATCGGACCCCGCAAGCCGTCAAACTCAGGCCCCTAGCACCGAACGAGCGGCGGTTGGCAAGCGATCGGGATCCAACGGACAGCGGCATCTCGAGGTTACGCCGCGGGGCGCCGTCGCCGTCGCCGTGGTGGGCCGCACCGGCGGGAAAGCCAACAAAAAAATCCGGCCGCGAGCTCCAACGCAGTTGGGGGGACGACTCGCGCTCGAGGGCATGAGCGCGAGAGGAGCTCGCGGCCGGACCCGACGTGCCGGTCGGGTACGGAGTCGGACTGTCGTTAGGAACGCTCCAGGGTGACGTCGTGTTTCACCCCGTCACGAAGCAGCTCGATTTCGACGCGACCGCGGCTGCGTCCGAGCGCATCGGCAACGTCTTGGGGTCCGGCGACCGACATGCCGTTGAGCATCGTCACAACGTCACCGACCTGCAGGTCGAGGTCTTCGGCCAGGCTTCCGGGCTCGACCCGCACCACCTCGAGACCATCGCCATGGCTGCGTGCTCCGATGCCCAGGCGCCCGCCGAAGCCCGCGGTGGGCGGCGAGACCGGCGGCGCGGCCTTCGGGGCTTGGGGGGCGCGACGCAAGTCTCGAAGGTCGCGGGCGTGGGGGCGTGCACCGAGGACCGCGGTCACCTCGACGACGGCGCCGTCGCGTTCGATCTCCATGAGCACGGTGTGCCCCGGCGTGAGGGTGCCGATGACGCCCCGCAAGCCGTCGAAGTCGTCGACCGTCTGCCGGTCGACCTTGCGGATCACGTCGCCGGGTCGCAGGCCAGCCTCGGCCGCGGGGGTGCCTGCGTAGACCTCACCGATGACGGCACCGCGGCCCTCCTGAGCGCCGCGCTCGCTGCCGGCGCCGAGCCATCCTCGGCTCACCCGCCCCGTGGAGAGGAGCTGCGGGATGACGTCGCGAGCCTGGGACGCCGGGATCGCAAACCCTGGCCGGCTGTTTACGCCGACCGCCGTCGTGATGCCGACGACGTTGCCTTGCAGGTCGAACAGCGGGCCCCCACTGCTGCCGGGCGCGATGTCGGCGTCGGTCTGCAGGAAGTCGATGTAGCTGTCGGCGTACAGGCCTAGGCTGCCGCGTCCTCGACCCGAGAGGATGCCGACGCTGGCGGAATGGTCCAGGCCCATCGGGTTGCCGATCGCAACGACCCAGTCGCCGACCTCGAGGGCCGTGCTGTCTCCGAGGGACAACGTGGGAAGGTCGCGCGCGTCTTCGAGTCGGAGGACGGCGAGGTCGGTCGCGGCGTCCGAACCGAGAAGCTCCGCCGCGTAGCGGGAGCCGTCTTGCAGCCGAACTTCGAGGCGGTTGGCACCGTCGACCACGTGGTGGTTGGTGACGATGACGCCGTCCGAGGCGTACACGAAGCCGCTTCCAGACCCCTGCGTGCCGGAGGAGAAGAAGCCGCTGTTCTTGCCGTAGGCGTGGATGCTCACAACCGATGGCGCCACCGACTTCACCAGCGGCGCCAGGCTCTGGCGCGGGTCGTAGTGCAATCCGGACGGAGACTGCTCGGCCGCCGCTTCGGGGGCGCCGACGGCTTCGGCCTCGGGGGCCGTTGGGCTTGCCTCTGCCTCAGTGCCGCAGCCTGATCCCAACAGGGCTGCAGTGAGCGCAATGGCCGCGAGAGGGGCTCGTTTCACGGTGAGCGCGGTCATGAGATGCGGCCGCTACCGACCGCACGTGGCCTCTATTCCGACCGGGACGAAGTTTTCTCCGTGGTACATCCCCCCACGATGCGCCGCACCCTCGTCTCTTCTTCGATCGTCTTGGGACTGACCCTGCTGGGCGGGTCCAGCTGCCGCGTGACCGTGGGGAAACCGACGGATCCCGCGACGGGCTCCGACCCCAAGCCGCCCGTCACCGCCGCCGATGGCAACACGGATGCTGCGCCTGGCGGCAAGCGCACCAACCCTGGTGGCAAGAAGCCCGCGGCAGCGTCGGTGTGGGGCCACATGATGATGCCCAACCCCCAAAAGACGATCGAGAAGATCGCGAAGAAGGTTGCCCCTCCCATGATGGCGCCGATGGTCAGCACGGCGCAGCTCAAGTCTGCGCTGTCGATGCAGTTCGAGGGCCGCTCGGGCGTGGTGCAGCACATCGACCTCGCCAAGCCTGCCGGGTGCCTCGTCGCGAACCCCAAGCAATACGACGAGCCGCTCGTGTGCGCCGTTGCCTACGACGGTGGGCTGACGCAGCTGATCGAAGACCTCGGCACCGAGGGGTACGTCTCGGGTGGAGACGGATACGCCGCCTACGAGCTTGGCGGCAGCACGATGTACTTCCGCGCGTTCGGAAGCCACATCGGCATCGCCGCTGAGCCCACGCTGCTCGCGGCGTCCGAGGACTACATCAACGCGGAACTCGTGGTCGCAGGAAAGGTCGACCGCGAGGTCTATGGCAAGGCCATGCCGGCCGTGGTGTTCCGGGACGCGCGCCCTGAGATCGAGGAGTTCTTCGCCGAGATGGAGAGCACCATGGAGCAGAACCCGTCCGGTGCTTCGGGCGACTACATGGCGGCCTCGGGCAAAGCGACGCGCGCGATGTACGAGAGCTTCGCGGACTTGAGCGCGATGGAGGGCGTCTTCCGCATCGGCAAACAGCGATCCAAGATGATCTACCGGGCCACGGCCAGCGAAGGCTCCCCCACGGCCGAGCAGTACGCACGCGAGGCCAAGATGCCGAAGGTCGACCTGGGCATCCTCGAGGGCATGCCCGACGAAGCGTTCTTCGTCGGCGGCATGAGCTTCGACTTCGAGAACCTCGACAAGGATCCGATGATGGCCGCCTACATGACGGCGTTCCGCGGGCTCAAGACCGCCGAGGGCAAGGACATGGGCGAGCTGATGACGCGCATGATGACCGCCTTCAGCGATGTCTCCGCGGGTCCCGTCGGCTTTGCTGCGTTCCCACAGAAAGGCAGCATGGGGGTGCTGGCAGCGTCCTACAAGCTCAAGCCCGGCGCCAACGCGATGGCCATCATCCGCGACTTCCGCAAGGAGTATCGGCCCGAGGCGTTCATGCCGTCGTTCGCCGAGTACGTCGACACCACGTACAAGAAAAACGCGTTCACCGTGAACGGCGTCAAGGCCGACACCTACACGTTCTCGCCGACGGCGAAGGCCGTCAAAGACATGAAGTCGTCGGGGGAGTACGCCGACCTCGTGAAGGTGATGGGCAAGGTGCAGTTCGTGATGGCATTCGCCCAAAAAGACGACCAGTACTACATGGTCTTCACGACCACCGGCGGTCGCAAAGCTCTCGGCCGCATGATGAATGCCGCCGCGGGCAAAGGCAGCCTCGGCAAGTTCGATCAGGCGAAGAAGCGGATTCGCAAGCAGGGCGACTCCAACGCGCTGATGATGCTCGACGTCAAAGGGATGCTCGACTGGGTTCGCACCCTCGACGCCGACCAGATCCACGACATTCCGGATGTGGGTGGTGCGCTCGACGACGTCATCTTTACCGGCGGCATCAACAAGCGAGGCAAAAAGGAGTACTCGATGTCGATGTCGCAGGGGCTGATGGATCAGCTCCGCAACCTGTGAGCGGCGCTCGGCGGCTCAACGGTACGAGGCAAGTTCGGCGAGGCGCGCGGCCAGCGTGTCATCGTCGGCCTCGGCCACCGACGGGTGGAGCTGCGCGAGCTGCTTGCGTAGCGCCTCGCGGGCCCGATGAAGGCGCGTGCGGACGGTGGTGGGCGAGATCCCCAGCACCTCGGCGAGCTCGGGTCCTTTGAGCTGCTCCCAGTAGTACATCTCGAGCGTGATCTGGAAGTCGACCGGGATCGACTGCATGGCTTGAGCCAGCAGTGCTTGGACCTCCTGCTCGAACGCTGCCCGGCTGGGCGTGATGCCGAAGTCCGCGATCGAGGACACGCCCAGGTCGGGGGCCTCGCGGTTTTCTTTTCGCGTCTTGCGGCGGATGTAGTCGACGAGCTGGCGCCGCGCGATCACGAAGAGGTACGTCCGAAACGACGCCTCCCCGCGGAACTTGGGGACGACCTCGAGACACGCGAGCAGCGTCCGCTGCATGAGATCTTCGACTTCGGTGATGTCGACCTTGTTGCGGAAGAACCGGCGCAACGAGTCGAAGTGGCGATCGAACAGCTCGTTGCCGGCCGCGTTGTCGCCATCTTTCCAGGCTTGCAAGAGCTCTGCGTCCTTACGCACCGCGATCCGTCGATAGCACTGATCTCGACTGCGACGCCAGGGCTTCGGCCGATGCCCCGAAAAGCGGCTACCAGCGGTAGCGGAAGGTCGCGCGCCGGGCAGCGGGATGGATCTCGACGTCGACCGAGCCGTCGAGTCCCAAGATGTCGAGCACGGCGTGGTTCGCCTGCGCGGCGCAGTGCATCCACACCGCGCCGTGCTCGAACGCGCGGGCGGGGGCGTCGGTGATCTCGAGCGTGATCGCGTTCGGCTCGCGGTCGCGGGTGCCGAAGGTTCCGAAGCCTCGAAACACCAGCGACGTGCCTTTGGGCAGCATCTTGTAGAGCGCGCCCGGGTCGGAGCCTGCGATCCGCATCGCACCGGTGACGACGGTCCGGAACAGCGGGGTGTCGTACGCGGCGCGAAAGCTCTCTCGGTAAAATCGCCCGCCGCGTTCGAGCCCGAGGACGTCGCCGACCACTTCACAGACGTGATAGTTCGCTTCGCCATCGATCCAAGCAACTCGCATGGCGCGGTCGATGGCCTCGATGTACGCGGGTTGGATCCGGGCGAGGATGGTGTCAGCGTCCGGGCGCTTGCGAAGCGCGGCCAGCTGGTCGCGCATCAAGCCGCCGCGCACTTGGACGTTGGCCTCCACCACGGACGTAGTATGCACGAGCACGAGGGCAGGGCCGCATCAGGGGAGGCCCGCGGTGTGGCTCGGTCGCGCTCAGACTGTGCCGGTGATCGCTTCGATGCCCCACTCTTCGCGCAGTGAACCAAGCGAGCGCTGGTGCAACGCCTCGCCGGCGATCCAGGGCCACTTCTTATGCATTCGCTTGGTGCGTCGCCAAACGTCCCACATCGCGCGCGTGAGCGGCCACGCCGACGCGATGACGCCGCCCCAGCCGACGCTCGCGAACGCGGCTTTGGCCTCGGGCAGCTCGAAGTACCCGGCGTAGCCGCGAAAGCCGACGTCGCAGCCGAAGAGAATCCAGGTGTCGGTGCGGGCCTCGTCGAGCAGGTCGGTCGTGGTGCCGAAGACGACGTGCCCGACGTCGTGGTTGGCGAAGAGTGTGGCGGCTTCGGGCCGGTGCTCGGTGGGCGGCGTCACGTTGTCGTGAACGGCGTAGTACTCGGTAAGCCCCTCCGCCAGCGTCATGCTGGTGTCGGGCCGTTGATAGTCGTGCATGGTTTTGATCAGCGCGCCAAGAAGGCATCGACGAGCGCGCGCACCTGCGCCGTCGCGGACTCGAGATGAGCGAGTCTCTCGTGCAGCACTGCGGTCTCGGCCTCGTCGAGGTCGCCGGCCGCCGAAGCCTGCTGCAGACTGGTCGCCATGCGTTCGTGCATGCCGTTGGCCAAGCCCAGCTCCGGTTTCACGAAGCGCTCCAGCCAGTCGCGCAACATTTGCTGAGGATCGGTGAGCGCCTCGAAGTAGTCGCTCCGGTCCCCAGCGTGGCTGCGACGACGCACCATGCGGAGGTGCTCCAGCCGCTTGAGCGTGGTGCTGGCGGTGCTCTTGGCGACGCCCATGGCCGCCGCGACCTCGGTGAGGCTCATCGGCGCAGGGCTGGCAAACAGCACGCCCCACGCGGCGCCGAGGCTGGTGGGAATGCCGTACAGCCGACACACCTCCACCATCGCGTCGCGTGCATCACGCTCGAGCTGGTCTCGCTGGTTCATTTCGTACGTTCGGTATGTCCCGAACGAAAGATGCCGTCAAAGTTAAAATGGGCGCCAATCTTGCGTCGTATCACTCAGCTGGGTTGGTCGCGAAGTGCGCGAGCCCGCGCGAGGTTCTCGCGCTTCACCAGCTGTCCGCAGGCCGCTTCGATGTCGCGGCCAAGGCTGTGGCGCAGCGTCGTGACGCGCCCGGCCGCTTTGAGCTGCTCGCCGAACGCAAGGCATCTCGCCCTGGACGTGCCGCGAAGTCCGGTGCCGTCGACCGGGTTGAACGGGATCAGGTTGAGGTGAACGTCGAGCCCCTCGGTCCACTGTACGAGCGCGTCCACGTCGGCGTCCGTGTCGTTGATGCCCTCGAGCATCAGGTACTCGATCATGACGGGGCGGTCTTGCATCGCGTTGATCTCGAGCAGGGCGCGTCGAAGCTCGGGCAGCGGGTACTTCTTTGCCGTGGGGATGATGGAGGCGCGCGCCTCGGGACGTGCGGCGTGCAGGCTCAGGGCGAGACCCACGCTCGGGAACCGTTCGGCGAACCGCAGCATCCCGTCGATGACCCCGACGGTCGAGACGAGGACCTTCTTCGGGGAGAGGTTGAACCACGCGGGATCGATGAGCCGCTCGATGACCTCGACGAGCGCCTCTTCGTTGTGGAAGGGCTCCCCCATGCCCATGAACACCACGTTGCGCGGACGTCGGCCTTCGGCGGCGAGCAGCTGACCGGCATGCAGCACCTGGTCGAGGATCTCCGCCGGGGTGAGGCTGCGGGCAATGCCCATGGTGCCCGTGGCGCAGAACCGGCAGGCGGCGGCGCACCCGATCTGGCTGCTCACGCACAGCGTCGTTCGACCGGTGGCGATGCGCAGGATGACCGCCTCGGTGAGCAGGCCGGCGTCGGTCCGGAACAGGAGCTTGGTCGCGCCGTCGACCGAAGAGTCGTGGCGCTGGTCGAGCGCGAGCGTGTGGACGGCGAGGGGCTGCAGTGCGGGGGCGCGGGCGAGGCCGTCATCGTCGGAGACGAACTCCTTGAGCAGCCCGTTGCGAAGCTGCCGCACCTGCTCGGGGTCGGTGCGGGTCGACTTGCGAAGCGCCTCGAGGGCTTGCGCGTCGAACAGGTTCGCGGGCGCGTTCATGGTGCCCGGGGACGCTCCCGCACTTCGGCCGCAGCTTCAAGCGGGCTCATTGCAGGCCGCAGTCGACTCCGGGCTCGCAGCCTTCGCAGCTCCAGTCGAAGTCGTCCAGCAGCACCACGGTGTCTCGTTCGAGGGTTCCGGCGTCGTACAGCGCGATGGCGATGCGTAGCCGTTCACCAGGCGTGGCGGGGCCGCGCAGCTCCATCCAGCCGGTGGCAGCGCCACGTGGACACGCGGAGAGTTCCTCGCCATCGATGGTGCATGCCTCGGCGGTGGTGCCGTCGAACCCGGTGCGCATGAGGCTGGGGTGCTCTCCGCGAAGCGCGTGCATCCGATCGGCGAGGCCCGTCACCGTGG
>JBCCQM010000087.1:0-31858 GCA_039024335.1 Myxococcota bacterium | reverse complement strand
TGCTTACTGCCCAGGCGCGCCCGCTTGGTCGCGTCGAGTCCGAGCCGCTCGAGGCGCCGCACGAAGCCACTTTCGGGGTTCGGCGGCGCACAGTGGCCGCGTCCGAGGCGGTGGTTCAGGACCAGGTACGAGCCGCCGAGGCCCATGCCTTCGCACTCGCGCTGATGGGCCCTCGCGGACCAGATCGCCGTGACGATCGCGGCGAGTCCGTCGTCGTGGCAGAAGACCCACGGCGGCGCCTTGGCGTCCCACACCTGCACGAAGTACGCGGGGTTGAAGCCGAACGGGCCGTAGCCGAAGGCCCATGCGGAGCCCTTCGTGAGCGTGGCCGTGCCGTCGGGCGCGACGCGCTCGTACTCCACCTGCGCATACAGGTGCGGGTTGCCCTTGAAGCGGCGCAATCGGGACAGCTTGCCCTTGAGCTTCCAGTACCGCGGCTGCGTCGCCTCGGTCTTGGCGAGCGCGGCCTCGAGCCGCGCCTCTTCGTCCGCATCGTAGGCGTACTTCTTCCACGCCGTCGTGGCCCCCTGCACGTCGGGGTTGAGCACGTGCAGCGCAGACGGCTGGTAGGTCGACTCTCGCATCGACCACGCATGGAAGAGTCGCGGTTCGGCGCCCATCTCCTCGGCGACCATGGTCACCAGCGCCCGGAAGCGCTGACGGTCGGCCTTGGACCACGGCTTTCGGATCCGGCGGTGGCGCGGTCGACCACGCTCGTCGACCAGGACGCGAAAGCCCTCGCAGCTGGACTGACGAGAGCCATACGACACCGCGTCTTCGAGGCGAGGAAGTTCCGCATACAACGAAACCGACGAACTGGAAGCAGGTACCTGCATCGCAGGCTCCCCCCACCCCGCCGAAGGTCGGGGGTCTGCGCACGCGCTGGCGGTGAGCAGCGCAACCGTGATGCCGATGCGTCGCATGGCCGCGGAGACATACACGCAAGTACGGGCCAACGCGAACCGAAGCATGCGCGCGGCGCTCACGGCGTCAGTCGCAGTAGTCGAGACGGTCGGAAAGCCCTTGACCCTGCGCACTGTCGAATCCTGGCGGGGGCACTTCGACAAAGCACGTATCGAGCCCATCGGGCCCGAGCGTCACGCGCACGTAGCCGAAGCGGGGTTCCCCGAGGCCCTGATATGCGCCCCCGGTCCCCACCACAATCTGGCGCAATGTCTTGTCCCCGACCCGAATCGAAGCAAAGTCACGAAGCGCATGCGCGTGACCGGCGACGAGTAGATCGACGTCCGCGATTGCAGCCTCGGCAAGCAGGCGCTGCGCTCGATCTTCACGCGACCACCCGGCGCCGGTCAGGCCGGCGTAGGCCGGGTGGTGCATCGCAACGATGAGGTGCTCTGCGTCGCCTCGGTCGAACAGCTCGGGAAGTCGTGTTTCGACCGAGCGAGCAATCGCGCCGCTGCCGGTGTCGAGCATGACGAGGCGAAGGTCGCAGACCTCGGAGACGTGGTTGCCGGGCCCGAGCCGTCGGTTGAAGTGCGGATGCAGCGGCCGATAGATGTCGTGGTTGCCCGGCGTGACGACGACCGGGACGGGCGCGGACTCGAGAATCTCGAGGATGATGTCGAACTCATCGTCGCGGGACGCCTCGGTGAGGTCGCCGGGGATGACGATCGCCACCAACGGCTGGTCGATGATCTCGCCGTCGTCGCGCTCTTGCTGCAGTCGCTCGAGGATGCGCTCGAACTGCGCGGGGTTGGTCTGGATGTCGGCGACGAACGCGACGCGATAGCGCTCGGGACAACCGCGCCGCCCCCGGAGAAACACCGGTTCCTCGGGCTCGACGTCGAGCGCCACCGTGCGCCGAAGGCCGCCGTCTTGATCGGGCAGCACGGGAATCTCCAGCGTGCCGCGGTCGATCCACACGTCTGCCGCGGGGTCGACGTTCTGCAGCTCGATGGTGACCTCGTCCGGCGCACCGTCTTCGGCTTCGACGCTGAGCGCGAACCGACCCGCGCCAGCGACCCGCGCGGCCACGATGCCTGCGTCCAGCTGCAGCAAGCCGCGCGCATCCCAGGTGACGGGCGTTTGGGCGTCGGGCTGCTGAAAGCGCAGCTCGATCGACGAAGGCGTCCGAAGCCGCGCGAACTCGTTCTCCGCGATCACGCGACACTCGGGCTCCGAGTAGTCCGGGTTGGTGCATTCGGGCAGCGCACAGCCACTCGAGGCCGCCGTCGCCAGCATGGCCAGGGCGAGCATCCAGGACTTCATCGTCGCGACTCCTTCGTCTGAGGCCGTTCACCGAGATCGGGCAGCACCACGCCCACGTTGCCCGAGAACGTCAGCCCGTTGCCGATCGTCGCCCCCGCGCCCGCTTGAATCGCGACCGGCCAGTCCTTGGGTCGAAGTCGCGTGGCCCAGCGCGCGTGCAGGGGCCCGAGAAAGCCCACCACCGGACCGAAGTTGAAGCCGCGGCCATCGAAGCGGCTGTGGATGTAGCCAACGCTGATCTGACTGTTCACCGACGCCTTGCGCGGCGCCCCGTCACGGCGAGGCTGCATCGTCATTGGAAGATCGATGTCGTACCAGGCCTCGCCATACAGCGGACCGATCTGCGCACCGCCTCGGCGAACCCGTTCATCGCCGGGCTCGGCGAAGGCGACGTAGTCGAAGCGCGGGCCGAAGTACACGGTGAAGCGCTGTCGGTCGGAGAGGTGCCATCGCGCGCCGACCGTCAGCGGCAGCAACATGGTGCGCTCGACGATGCGCTCGCTGGGGAGCCCAGGGTCGAGCGTCTCTCGGCGAATCTGAACCTCCGGCTTGTAGCGAAGCTCGGAGCGTCCCAGGAAGGAGCTGCGGTCCGCGACGGGGTACGGCAGGTTGACGGCCAGGTCGGCGCCCAGTCCGAACGAGAAGCGACGCTCGCGAAGCACGACGGGCGCCGTGCTCGACTGCCCCGGAATCGGGCTGGTGTTTTGCGGACGCGGGTCGACCTGCTGCTCCTGCCAGAGCGTGCCACCCACGTGGCCGAACACCCGGAGCCGTCCGCCGTCGCCAGGGAAGAACCAGTTCGGGGCGAAGACCAGCTGCATGACCGCCGGCTCGGTCTCGTCGAGCGTTGCCGGCCGCCCCAGCGCGAGGTCCAGCCCCACCGTGCTGGGGCGCACGCGGTCGGGGTGCCCCTTCGCGTCGGCACCAAGCCGCCCCGCCACGGAGCCCATGATGGCGCCGAACCCCGCGAGCGCGCCGCCACCGACCAGGAACGACGCGGGGTCGCCACCGCCGTTGCGGTCGCCGATCGCGAACAGGATGCCGGCCGCCACACCGCCCATCGCCGCCCCGATGCCCAGCAGGGTCGCGCGCGCCACCGACGAACGCACGCACGGCGCGTCTTCGGTCGAGCAGCACGACCACTGTCTCTTTGGGTGGCAGGTTCGGTAGCGCTCGCCCGCTTCAGCCCGCGCCTGCGCGGGAGTCGGCTCCGCGTTCGTGCGGCTCGAGGCGGGCGCGCTGGATGCGGCCATGCTCGCTGCGAGACTCCACGCGAGGGCAGACACCGCTGTCTGGGTATCACGAGGCGCGTCGAAACGCGGAAAAAAGCCTCCGTACAGCCCCGAGCCTGCGCGACCCCTTGCTCGGCCTTGCTCCGGGCGCGTCAGTCCCGCAAGCTGCAGCCATGCTTAGCTTTGGATTACGGTGGTCTGTCGTGGGCGCGCTGCTGGGGATCACTTCCATCGGCTGTCAGATTGAGGACCAGGCCCGCACGGACGTCGAGCGCATGCTGCCCGTCCTGTGTGAGGCGGAGGAGACCTGCCGCTGCGCGTCGCAGACCGAAGGAGACGCGTGTGAAGAACGCCAGGCGACCTGGTCCGCCCGCATCGACTACGGGCGCGCCAAAGGTCTCGTCTACGACGCCGCCTGCCTGCAGACGATCGAAGCCTCCATTGTCGAACGCTCGTGTCGGTCCGCCGACACCAGCGACGAGCACCTGTGTACGGAGTTCTGCGGCGTGTTCCACGGCAGCGTCCAGATGGGTGAAGCCTGCGAGAGCTTCGACGAGGTCACGAGCAACTGCGCCCAGGGCCTCACCTGCCTCGATGGGACATGCGCGGGGCCATGCACCGTTTTGGGGGGGCTCGCCGAAGGGGCGACCTGCCGCACCGAAAACGGCGAGGAGTTCGACGACTGCGCGTCGGGCCTGTCGTGCGCATGGGAGACCGGTCAGTGCATCAAGCTGCCGGAGATCGGAGACCGCTGCGCGGACGGTCGATGTGGGGACGGTGCCTTCTGCAACTGGAGCACCGAGACCTGCACGGCACGACGCGGCGAGGGCGAATCATGCCAGGAGGCCGAGTGCGCGGTCGGACTGCGCTGCGACTGGGAGCGCGACGAATGTCGTGCCCCCGCGGGCGTCGGGGAGCCGTGCTGGGAAGTAGGATGCGCCGACGGCCTGTCCTGCGACCAGAACGACCAGTGCGCGCCGAAAGCTGACATCGGAGAATCATGTGAGCGGGTCGAGTGCGTCGACGGGAGCTGGTGCGACTGGGACATCGGCAGGTGCGCTCCATTCCCTGATGGTGAGGGGCAGCCGTGCGCCCGAGGAGAATGCGCAGGACGCCTGTGGTGCGACCAATCCGCAGGCCTCGACGGCGAGTGCCGAGAACGCGTCCCCGACGGAGCCGCGTGCTCGGGCCACCGACAGTGCGACAGCGGGTTCTGCCCCGCGGGCTTCTGCGCCGTGCTTCCGCTCGAGGGCGAGAGCTGCACCGACGTCAACGCCTGCGCGAATGGCCTGGTCTGCGACGGAAGCGTGTGCATTCCCGCGCTGAACCGCGGTTCGGCGGTGTGCTCGTTCGCGGGCTGGTAGGTCCATGCCCCCAACGCCGACGCGGTCGCGCGAGCAAATGGCGTTCGCGCGGCTCGCATCGCATACTGGGGGCGTGCGTCGGTGGTGGATGCTCGCGAGCGTGATCGCGGCCGGATGTGCGCAGGGCGGCGACCCTGCCACGACGACGGGTGGCGCGACGTTTGGCGGCAGCGCGCAGACGACGATGTCCACCACTGCCACCCCGGCCACGACCAACACCCCGGACCCGTCCACGACGGCGAGTGGCAGTACAGGTGCAAACCCCACCACGGACGAGCCCACCACCGAAGCCGACGACGACTCGGGCTCCAACACCGACGCGCTGACCTCGGGCCCCGACACCGAGGGGAGCGACACGGACGCGCTCACGACCGGTGACGACTCGGCCACGACCGGCGTGCCGTCGCAGCAGCCCGATGACGGCATGTACTCCGACTGCCTCAGCTCGGTCGAGTGCATCGGTCTGACGACGTGTCTGACGATCCTCGACGGGAACGGCCAAGCCACCGATGGCTTTTGTACGTCCGGCGGCTGCAACTCCCCGCTCGCGCAGTGTGATCCGACCCCGGGCGGAAACTCCATGCCGGTCTGCTTCCCGATCGAGCAAAACGGCATCCCGGACACGGTCTGCGCGCTCGACTGCAGCGCGGGTCAGGCCTGCCCCGCAGGGATGCAGTGCCAGGCGCTTTCGTCGGGATCGATCTGCACGTGACCGTCTACCGCGAAGCGGATACCGTCAAGCGGCGCATGGCCTGGTCGATTCCCAAGAAGCACGTCCTCGTCCCCTGGGACTTTTCCAAGCCCAGCGTCGAGGCCCTGGAGGCCGCACTCACGATGGTGATGCATCCGCGCGACGTCACGGTGCTGCATGCCGTGGAGCCCTTGGGCCCCATCGCCACCATGGGCGAGCAGCGAAACCGCGACGCCCGGGAGGCGCTTGCCGACACGCTCGAGAAGGTGCGGAAGTCCGTCGACGCCGAGGGCCACCATGACGTCGCCGCGTCCGTCCGGTTCGGCATCGCGCATGAAGCCATCGCGGAGTACGCCAACGAGCACGACGTGGATCTGATCGTGATGCCGTCGCGACGACGCAAGGGCCTCAAGCGCCTGCTGCTGGGCTCCGTGTCCGAACAGGTCGTCCGCCACGTGCCCGTGCCCGTCCTCCTCCTGCGCGCCGAGCACGAAGACGACGACGACTAGCTCCCCATGCTATGCAGCGGCGATGCGTACGACCTTCGCCTGCTTGACCGCACTGCTGCTGCTCGCTTGCGACGACGGTGCAACCTCCACCGGCGGAGGCCAAACCTCGGGCGCGTCGGGTTCGACGTCCACGACGGGGGCGTCCACGTCGACCACGGGCGCGACGTCGGACTCCTCCGGCTCCGCCGCGACGACCGAAGGTACCGACGACACCACCGGCGTCGCGGACTCGGGGTCGAGCTCGGGCTCGACTGGCAGCTCGAGCAGCAGCGCAGACTCGGACACCTCGAGCAGCTCGGGCGGCGACGCCAGCACCTCGACCGGGCCTGCGGCGTGCGCAGACGAGGGCGCCCGCATCTACCAAGGCGATGGATGCAACTTCTGTACGTGTACCGGCGGCGAGCTCGTCGACTGCACCGCACGAACCTGTGTCCCCCTGAGCGAAGGCTGCACCTACGACGGAACCGCATACGCGTACGCGGAACGCTTCGAGTCGACCGACGGGTGCAACGAGTGTGTCTGCGCCGCGAGCGGTCTGGCCTGCACGCGCCGCGAGATGTGCGAGGACGGCAACGAAGAGGGCGCCATTCTGCTCGAAGACGACGACGCCCTGTGTGGCGGCGTGAAGGCGTTCAACGGCGGACTGATCAAGGCTGGGCTGGAACCACTGTCGCGGACCGGACCGCTCGACTACGACGAGACCAGCCCGCTGTACCCCGACGCGTCTGCGACCACGCCCATGACGCTGTCGATCACCTTCCCCGAAGACGGCTACGTCGTGTGTCGCATCCCCAACCCCGGACAGGAGGCGTTGGACCTGGAGGCGGTGCTGGAGTGGCAGACCGAAGACGGTCGCTTCGACGAAGGCCAGCACACCTACGTGCGCCGCAACGCGCGAGGCTTCTTGATGGCGAGCACCGGCGTGATGTCGTTCGCCCCCGGCGAAATCAACGGCAGCTACACGCCGGCGTGCCCGGCCGCAGGACCCGTCAGCCTGGCCCCGCGGTGGAACTTCGACGGAACCGCCGAGGCCTTCGTCTCCAAAACGTGCGAGGTCGACATCGGCCTCTCCGCCGGCAGCTGGACCTCTCTGTAGAAACTCTGCCGTAGCTATGCCCTGCGCGCGACGAGGACGTTGCAGACCGCCTCGAGCACGATCGAGCCGCCTGGCCCCGTCGCCCGCGCCTGCAGGCTGCTGACGACGGCATCCTTCACCGCGGCGAGCTCGGACGCGCTGCACTCGCGCATCAGGGCACCGGCGGCGGGGTTGTCGAGCATCGTCTCCCACGCCGTCTGCGCGCTCGGCAACACGAACTGCGCGGTGAAGCGCGAGGTCTGCACGTCCACGAAGCCCGCCTCGGAGACCTCGGCCGACAACGCGGCGGGATCCGCCACGATCATCCAGCCGGGCGGCGTCATGTCCTGGGTGAGCCGCTCGGGCAGCGCGGTCGCGAGCGGGCCGAACTGCGCGCGGAACATCTCGTTGTCCTCGGGTGCGGCCCAGGTCGACGTGGCGAAGATGCCTCCGGGCTTGAGTACGCGTGCCGCTTCACGCCAGCCCGCGAGGCGGTCGGGAAACAAGAAGATGCCAAAGCATGAGAAGGCCGCATCGAAGCTGGCGTCGGCTTCGTCGAGCGCCTGCCCGTCTTGCACCCCGCACCGAAACGCGTCGCCGTCGAACAGGGCGTCCGCCTTGGCGCGGGCGATGTCCACCATGCCCCCGGAGATGTCGCAGCCCACCGCCACGCTCGCGTGTCCTGCGACGCGCCGCCGATGGACCCGCTCGATGGCCGGCAGCAGCAGCGCTCCGCTCCCGCACGCGATGTCCAGCACGCGCGCGTCGTCGGGCATCTGCGTGTCGGTCATTGCGAGCATGCTGCGGGCGATGTAGCCGGTCAGCGGCGCGAACACGCGGTCGTAGGTCGAGGCGTGGTCGCCCCACGGGTCTGCGGATGGTTCGGTCACGCCGTTGCCATAGCACTGAGACGGCGACACAACATGTCGCACCCCAACGAAGCTCACGAGCAGCCTATGCTGCGCTCAAGGTCCTCGACGCGCCGACCAGCCGGCCTTGGGCTGGGCGCCCAACCTACAGGCCGAGACCCAACACCGGCTCAGCGATGCTTGGCGATCAAGCCCTCGATGCGGTCACACGCCTTCGAGAGCGTGTCCCAGTCGGGCCCGAACGAGAACCGGCTGTAGCTGCGGAAGCGCGAGATGTTGTGGCGACGCTTGCCCGGGTTCACGTCGAAGAACTCACCGGGCACCGTGATGACCTTCTCTTCGAGCGCAGCGCGGAACAGGCCCATGCCGTCGGAGAGCGGCGCGGGGAGCTTCGAGAGGTTGCCCCAGGCGTAGAAGGTGCCCTCGGGCATGTGGTCGAACTCCACGCCCAGGTCCTGCAGGCGCGCGATGAACTTGTTGCGCTTGCGACGGAAGGTCTGGCTGATCGCCACGGTCTCCGCATCGACGACGCTGGGTTCCAGAGCCGCCAGCGCCGCACGCTGCAGCGGACGGCTGCCGCCGCCGTCGAGGAACGAGCCCGCGCTTGACAGGGCATCGATGACGGACTTGGGACCCACGGTCCAGGCGACGCGCCAGCCCGGATACCGCCAGTTCTTGGTGAGACCGTCGAAGAGAACCACGGGGTCGCGGTCGACGTCTTCGACGTAGCGGGCGGCGCTCTCGATGGGCAGCTCGCCCGGAGTGTCGGCCCAGATGTAGTGCGAGTAGAACTCGTCCATCAGCAAAGTGCAGTCGAGCTCCCGGGCGACCTCGACGAAGCCAGCCAGGTCGTCCCCGCCCACGAGCTTGCCCGTGGGGTTGCAGGGGTTGGACATCAGGAGCGCGGAGAGCCCGCGCCCGAGAACCTCACGCCGCAGATCGTCCGGGCTGAACGCGTACCCGCGCTCGGGTTCCAGCAGGATGGGAATCGACGTGAACGCGCGGAAGATCTCGAGAAGCTCTTCGTAGGCCGTGTAATCGGGCAGGAAGTGCCCCATGTGGACGGTGCCGATGCTCGCGGCCGCGCGGGTGAGCGCGGCGCGACCGCCGGAGCTGATGGCGACGTTCTCGGCGGTGTACTGCGACGGCATTCCGCGTCGGTACAGGCGGTTGTACATCGCCGCCACGGCCTCGCGGAGCTCGGTCAGGCCCGAAACCGGCGCATAGTCCCGGTCGAACTCGGCGATCTCCACGGTGTTGATGCGCGGGGGCGCGCCCTCGATCTCCCCCGTCTCGGGCTGCCCCTGGCCGAGGTTGCACCAGTCGGGGTCGTTCCCATCGAAGCCGCGTCGAACCGCCTCGGTCGTGACGTAGATGACGCCCGTTCGGGGGACGGAGCGGAATGCGGACGGGGTGCGCGGAGCCTCCACGGCGCGGAGCCTACACGGCCCCGTAGTGGCGTTCAAACCGGACTGGCGTGCATTTGACCCGGGTGCGGCGGCCCCCGTAGATTCGCAGCCCCGACGGGATTGGCCTGCACATGAGCACGACGAAGCGCACCAAGACGACCAAGAAATCCGCCGCGAGCCGAGGCAAGGCTGCGAAGACGCGCGCGTCGGGCAAGAAGAAGGCCGCCAAAAAAAAGGTCGCCAAGAAAGCCCCCGCCAAAAAGGCCGCCAAGAAAAAGGTCACCAAGAAAAAGGTCACCAAGAAAAAGGTCACCAAGAAAAAGGCCGCCAAGAAAAAGGTCACCAAGAAAAAGGCCGCCAAGAAAAAGGTCACCAAGAAAAAGGCCGCCAAGAAAGCTCCGGCGAAGAGGGCCACTAAGAAAAAGGCCACCAAGAAAAAGGTGACTAAGACAAAGGTGACCAAGAAGAAGGTCGCCAAGAAAGCCCCCGCCAAGAAGGCCGCTAAGAAAAAGGTGACCGAGAAGAAGGTCACCAAGAAAGCCCCCGCCAAAAAGGCCGCGAAGAAAAAGGTCACCAAGCAGGCACCCGCCAAAAAGGCCGGCAAGAAAGCACCCGCCAAGAAAGCACCCGCCAAGCCCGCGGTTGCGCCGGCCGTCATCCCCGAGCGCAAGAAGCTCAACAACTACCTGATGATCACGCTCGACAGCTGTCGCTTCGACAGCTTCGTCGCGGGCCAGACCGACAAGATCGAGAAGCTCGGCGAGCTCGAGAAGCGCTACAGCTACGCGAGCTGGACCGCTCCGTCGCACTACAACCTGATGACGGGCCTGATGCCGCACACGTCGCCCTCGAACGTGTACGCCTCGGAGTACTACAAGGAAGACTTCTTCAAGTACGGCGAGCGCCTCGGCACCCAGGACGCGTCGTTCCGCGAGCTCATCCCGAGCCTGTACTTCCCCGTGTGGCTCAAGAAGCTCGGCTACCACACGCACGCCCGCGTCTCGATGCCGGTGCTGAACTCGAAGACCGGCATCAACCGCGGATTCGACACCTACAAGCTCATGGACAAGCACAACGACATGCGGTCCATGTTCGAGACGATGCGCTTCTCCGAAGAGAAGCCGAACTTCTTCATGCTCAACGTCGGCGAGACGCACTACCCGTACGCGCGCCCGACCGAAGAGAAGAACAACTGGCCCCGCATCAGCGGCGTGCACGGCGTGTTCAAGAAGCTCGACAGCAACATCGAGGACGGCAAGGTCATCACCTCGGACGAGAAGTTCTTCGACGACGAGAAGATGAAGCAGCTGCACGCGCGGCAGATCGATACGGTCACGTACCTCAACGACGTCTTCGAAGAGCTCTACGACCTGGTTCCCGAGAACACCTACATTTCGGTGATGGCCGACCACGGCGAGCTCTTCGGCGAGGGCGGCTACTTCGGGCACGGCCCGATCAACCATGACAAGGTGTTCGAGGTCCCCTTCCTCGAAGGCAAGATCCGATGATCCTCTACATTGGTCCCGGCGCCGGATTCGTCTTCGGTGGCACCTTCCTGGCGCTGCTGGCGGCGCTGTTCTCGGGCTTCGTCTCGCTGTTCCTGTGGCCGATTCGGCTCATCCGCCGCACGCTCTCGGGCGCCCGCGCGTACAAGGACGCCAAGGTCAAGCGCGTCATCTTCTTGGGCCTGGACGGCTTCGACCCGAAGCTGGCCGAGCGGTTCCTCGAAGAGGGGAAGATGCCCAACCTGGCCAAGCTCAAGGCCCAGGGCAGCTACAACCGGCTGCGTACCACGTTCCCGTGCCTGTCGCCGGTGGCGTGGTCGTGCTTTGCCACGGGAGGCAACCCGGCCAAGCACAACATCTTCGGCTTCATCAGCCGCAACCCCAAGAACTACACGCCCGAGCTCTCCAGCTCGAAGGTTCGCCCGCCGCTGCGCACGCTCAAGCTGTTCGGCAAGGAAATCCCGCTGGGCAAGCCCGAGGTGGAGATGCGCCGCAAGAGCGTGCCGTTCTGGAAGCTGCTCGGTGAGCACGAGATCCACAGCACCATCCTGCGGATCCCGATCACGTTCCCGCCCGAGAAGTTCAACGGCCACGTGCTCTCGGCCATGTGCACGCCCGACCTTCGCGGTACCCAGGGCAGCTTCAGCTTCTATTCGACCGCGTACGAGAAGGCGAGCCAGAGCGAAGGCCTGCGGCTGCCGCTGGTGAAGACCGAGAGCGGCGTCATGGGCGAGGTCTGGGGCCCGCCCGACCCCGGCAGCGACAAAGGCGACCACCTCAAGCTGCCCTTCACGCTCGACAAGCAGGACGACGGCACCTACGTGTTCGAGGCCGGCGGCGAACGCCACGTGCTCACGCCCGGTACCTACAGCGAGTGGGTCTCGATGGCGTTCTCGAGCGGCATGCTCGGCTCGGCCAAGGGCATCGCGCGGCTGCTCATCACGGGCACCGACCCGCATCTCGAGCTGTACATGACGCCGATCAACATCGATCCGGCGTCCCCCGCCCTGCCCATCTCGCACCCAGCCTCGTACGCGATTTACCTGTCCAAGCTGATGGGCAGCTACTCGACGCTGGGCCTAGCCGAGGACACCTGGGCCATGAACGAGCGCGTGCTCGACGAGGACGCGTTCTTGCAGCAGGCCTACCTCAACCACGAGGAGCGGGAGACGATGTTCTTCAACGCCCTCGAGAAGACGCCCAAGGGCGTGGTGGCCTGCGTGTTCGATGCGAGCGACCGCATCCAGCACATGTTCTATCGGACGTTCATCCCCGACCACCCGGGCAACGTGGGCCGCGACATCGAGCCCTACAAAGACGTCATCGAGGACATGTACGTGAAGATGGACGGCCTCGTCGGTCGCGCCATGGAGAAGGTCAACGACGACGACCTCTTCTTCGTACTCTCCGACCACGGCTTCGAGTCGTTCGTCCGCGGCGTGAACCTCAACGCGTGGCTGCGCGACGAGGGCTATCTCGTGCTCAAGGACGACCGCAAAGTCTCCGGCGACTACTTCGAGCACGTCGACTGGTCCAAGACCCGCGCCTACACGGTCGGCATGGGCGGCATCTACCTCAACCGCAAAGGTCGAGAGGCGCGCGGCATCGTCAAGCCGGGCAAAGAAGCCGAAGCCCTCAAGAAAGAGATCAAGGAGAAGCTCGAAGGCCTGATGGACGAAGAGCGCAACGAGAAGGCGATTCAGAAGGTCGCCATCTCCTCCAAAATCTACAAGGGGCCGTATCTCGGTGCCGGCCCCGACATGCTGATCGGCTACTGCCGCGGCTACCGAGCGAGCTGGGCGGCTGCGACCGGCGGTATCGAAGAGACCGTCTTCCAGGACAACGACAAGGCCTGGGGCGGCGACCACTGCATCGACCCGGTGCTGGTCCCCGGCGTGCTCTTCTCCAACAAAGAGGTGAAGGCCGAAAACCCCGGCATCGAAGACCTCGCGCCCACCACCATGAGCATGTTCGGCCTCAAGCCGCCGCGGCACATGGAAGGCCGCCCGCTCTTCGAGTAGCCCGGTCTTTCGACCGCGCCCGACGCCCCGGCTGCCGCGTGCAGACCGGGGCGTTTTCGATCGGCGACGAGCGCGGCGGCTGGCTGCGGTACGATCCCGACGATGGAGCGGCTCCCCACCATCCTGTGGCCCCTCGCGCTCGCCGTGGTCGGATGCGGCGAGGGCGAAGCGACCCGCAGCCCCAGCGAGACCACGATGGGTCCGGCAGGAACCACGACCACGGGTGTCGTGACCGGAAGCGACGCGAGCACGTCCAGCACAACCTCCTCGGACACGACCGACGATGAGGCCGACAGCGGAAGCACGGCGCTGGGGAGCGAGAGCACCACCGGCGGCGAGGACCTGCCAGCCCCCGCGTGCGAGGACCGGGACGAACTCGCGCTGAGTTCGCTGACGTTCGACGGGATCGACGATCACGTCACGATGGGCGTCGCTCCGTCACTCGGCCTCGCGACGTTCACGCTCGAGACGTGGGTGCGCCGCGACGGCGCTGGTGTCGAGGCGGGTACCGGTTCGGGCGGCGTCGAGCTCGTCCCCCTGGTCGGCAAGGGCCGCGGCGAGAACGACGACACGATCTTCAACGCTAACTACGCGTTTGGGTTCCGGGGCAATACGCTCGCCGCCGACTTCGAGGATGTGGCCTCGGGCGCCAACCATCCCGTCATCGGAACGACCTCGGTCACGTGGGGAACCTGGCACCACATCGCCGCGACGTACGACGGCTCGACGTGGCGCCTGTACCTCGACGGGGAGCTTGACCAACAGCTCCAGGTCGACGCCACACCACGCGCCGACAGCATCCAGCACTTTGCCCTGGGGACCGCGATGAACTCCACCGGCACCGCTTCGGGTCGGTTTCATGGCCGACTCGATGAGGTTCGGGTGTGGAACTACGCCCGAAGCGAGGCGCAAATCGCCGGTGCCATGCACGCGACGGTGCTCGCCGAGCCGGGGCTGGTCTCCCGATGGGGTCTCGACGTCGACGACGGCGGCGCGCCGGACACCGCAGGCGACAACCCCGGCACGCTCGTCGGTACCGAGTTCAGCACCGACGGCGCGGTCCTCGATCAGGGTCAGCCGCCGGTCGTCACCGTCCCGGTGATCCCCGAACCTGTGGTCCTCCCCGCCGATGCCGTCGACATCAGCCTCGGCATCGTGGACCCCGACGACGACTCCCACGTCGTCTCCGTCTTCGTACGCGAGCTCAGCACCGAGGATGACTTCACGATCGTGGTGCTGCCCGACACGCAGTACTACTCCGACGTCGACTCCCCCAATGCGGGCAGCCCCGACTACTTCAGCGATCAGACCCAGTGGGTCCGCGACAACCGCGAGACCTACGACATTCGAGCCGTCATCCACAACGGGGACATCGTCAACAACGGGGACGAAGCGCAGGAGTGGGCGATCGCCGACGCGGCGATGTCATTGCTCGAGACGCCCGAGCCAGGGCTCCCCTATGGCATCCCGTACGGACTCTCCGTCGGCAACCACGACCAGGCGCCGACGGGCAGCGACGGCGACACGACCCTCTTCAACGACGTGTTCGGCGTCGAGCGATTCGCAGACCGCAGCTACTACGGCGGCCACGTCGGAGAGACCAACGACGACAACTGGGTGCGTGTCCGGGTCGGCGAGCTCGACATCGTCTTGGTCAGCTTGAAGTACGACACGACGCCCGACCCGGCGGTGCTGACCTGGGCGCGGACCGTGTTCGAGGCACATCCCGACGCCTTGGGAATCCTCAACACGCACTACATGCTCACCAGCGGCGGCAACTTCAGCACGCAGTCCGCCGCGATCTACGAGACGCTCCGCGCGACCGACAACGTGCAGCTGATGACGGGCGGTCACATCAGCGCCGAAGCGCGTCGCACGGACGTCTATCAGGGCAACGTGATCCACTCGATGCTTGCCGACTACCAGTTCGACGGAGACGGCGGCTCGGGCTTCCTTCGGCTCTGGGAATTCTCCCCCGCCAACGACGAGCTGACCGTCCGCACCTACTCGCCGACGCTCGATGAGTGGATGACCGGTGAGGACAGCGAGTTCACGCTGCCCGTGGAGCTGCGCGGCGCAGGCGACGACTTCGCCGAGGCCGCGTCACTCGACCCTGCGGTCGGGTCGGTCGTCTTGTCGGTCGAAGGGCTCGCCCCAGGCCGTACCTACGAGTGGTACGCGACCGTCGGCGACTGTCACCACGTCGTTCGCACGCCGGTGAGGCGCTTCTCGACCGCGCCTTGATGCGAATCAGACCATGTGCGCGACGCGGTCGATCAGCCACCACGCGCCGACACCACCGAGCGCGGTGGTGAGTACGGCATGCGCAGCCGCGACTCGGCGTCCCAGCGCACGCTTCGCCAGCGCGCCGACAGCGATGAACACGGCGACGGCGGCGACCTGGCCCACCTCGACCCCGAGGTTGAACCACAGCACGCTGTGCAGCGCGCCGTCCCGGGGAAGCCCGAGCTCGCCCAGGCCCGTGGCAAAGCCGAGCCCGTGAATCAAGCCGAAGAGAAGCGCGACGACCCACGGTGCGCGACGCGTCAGCGTGGCCTGCTGATGTCCGGCCTCGCGCGCAACCAGCATCACGCTCGCGGCGATCATGGCTTCAACCGGCGCCGGTGACAGAGACAGCACCCCGACGGCCGACAGACCCAGCGTCAGAGAATGAGCGAGGGTGAACGCGGTCAAGGTCCCCACGAGCCGTCGCCCGTCTCGCGCGCCGAGCACCAGCAACAAGCCAAGGACGAACGCGAGGTGGTCGAGGCCGCCGAGGACATGCTCGATGCCCAGCACGAGCCACGCGCCCGATGCCCTCGCCGATGCCGTACGGAGGTCAAGATGCGGCTGGTCTGCGGTGACGAGCCCCTCGACCGCCCTGCCGTCGAGCCACCGCACCTGAACGCTCACCGGGGCGCTCACGGCGTCGAGGCCGATGACCCGAACGGAGCCCTTCAGTCCCGCTGCGCCACACTGCAGCTGCGAACCGACCTCGCGACACGGGTCGGGGAACGCAACGGTCACGTCGGCTGCCGTCCCTTGTGTATCGACCGGCTGCGTCCACGCGACCGCGAATGTGTTCGGTGCGCGCTCGACCAGGCTCAGCACGCCCGGATGCAGCCCGTGGGCGAACGCGCTGGGGCCGACGAGCACGACGCAGAACGCGACCAGGCACGCCCACGCAGCATGGCCGCGTTTCATCGGCTGACGACCTGCCAGTTGCGTCGCAGCGCCGCGGCGGCGTCTTCCCGCGCGCGCGCGCGCTGGGCCTGCTCCCAGTCATGGGCCACCTGGTCGCGCACCTCGGCGAAATCGGGCGCGTTCCCCCGCACCCAGCGGTCGACCCGCACGATGTGGAGTCCCTCGTCCGAGCGAAGCAGCGACCAGGACCCGACCGCTTGCAGCTTCAAGCCCGCCGCGAACGCCTCCCCGAACTGCGTCGAGAGAGCATCGAGTCTGCGGCCCCGAAACCTTCGTCCACCCGAGAACGCATCGCCCATGCCGTTGGGGCTCGCGCCACCATCGAGCTGACGGATCAACGCGGCGGCGCGCGCCTCCGCTTCGGTGCTGCGGCCCCGCACGAACACCTGCGAGAAGTCGACGCGATCCCGTGCGACGTAGGCCTCGCGCCTCGACGTAAACCAGGCCCGCAGCTGCGCCTCATCGGGGGCGTCGACCGAGACCCCGCGGCCGAGCACATAGCGCATCTGCGCGACCACTCGCGATTGAATCCGGGCATCTCCGTCCGCGAGCCCGCGCCGCAGGCCTTCGCGATACAGCACCTCCCGCTCCACGTAGTCGTCGACCAGCCCTGCGAGCTCGGCTGCGCTGGCGGCCTCCCCGTGCGACCGCTGCCAGTCCTCTGCGAGTCTCGTCCGGACCTGTGCGTCCACGACGATCGGGCCGGTAGGGACACTCAACGGGCATTTGGACGCGCCGCTGCGAGCAGCGTCCTCCCGCCCGGCGAACGTTCGCTCGACCCCGAACAGGACGACGCCGACGAGCAAGAAGTGGCAGACCGGCTCCCGAACGAGCGACCGCACCAGGGCGTTCATCACCCGACGATACTGCGACTCGCGTCAACGACCGGTCACGGCGCCACATGACCCATCGAGCATCCGCGAGGCGGGGCCGCCGCCGAGGCCGCCCCTGGCTCCACGTGTCGTCGAGACCTCGGCCGGGACGTCGCGCACGTCCGCGTGCACGCACTCGCGCGGCAGCCGCTGGCGAGCGGTAGGGCTGCATGGCATCCTTCGAGGCACGCCGGAGCGGCTTTATTCGCCATGCGCGCCGCTCCACGCTGACTTTTTCTTCGGCAAACGACGATGCCAGCCCTTAACCGAGCCGCCCTCGGGGTCGCCGTCCTGACCCTCTCGCTCAGCGCGTGCTCCGCAGATGACGCGGAGCCGACGTGGTTCGACCAGGACCCGCTCGCTGAGCTGCCTGCCGACATCGACGAGCTCGGGTTGTTCCGCGTCGCCAACGACTGGGACACGGTCGCCGAGGGGGTGGTCGGCTACAGCCCGGTCCACCCGCTGTGGAGCAGCGGCAGCGTCAAGCGACGCCACGTGTTCGTGCCGCGCGACGGCGACGTCGGCCGAGACGGCGACGCGTTCACGTTCCCGCCGGGCACGCTGCTCTTCAAGACGTTCCTCTACCCCGATGGGAGCGAAGACCTCGTCCCCGTAGAGACCCGAGTCATGCGCATGGACGCGGACGCGCGCTGGGAGTACGCGGTCTACCAGTGGGAAGATCCGCAGACGGCGACGTTGATCGACACCACGCTCGAGACGCCGGCCACCCGCCCCGACGGCGGTACGCACACCATTCCCGCCACCCTCGAGTGCCGCGGCTGCCACGAATCCGCCGACTCCGAGGCCCTGGGCTGGGACGACATCCAGCTTGCAGACGCCTTCACGGCGCTGGTCGACGAGGGCGTGCTCGACGAATCCGACGTCGCGCCGGCGCGCATCGAAGCCGACGACGACCTCACGGCAGCCGTCCTCGGCGACCTCTACGCCAACTGCGTCCACTGCCACAACGGCACCGACGGCCCGTCGAGCGCGTTCGACCTGCGCCCTGACGCGGCGCTGGGGAACATGATCGACGTCGAGACCGAGAGCTCGGCCACGGCGTCGGGCATCCGCGTCGTCCCCGGCAGCCCCGAGGACAGCATTCTGTTCTTGGCGCTGTCGCGCGAGACCGACGACCCCGAAGTCAAAGAGATGCCCCCGGTGGGCATCGACGAACTCGACCGCGACTCCATCGAACGCATGCGGACGTGGATTCAATCGCTATGAAGCTCCGATACGCTCTGCTCACGCTGCTGCTGACCGCGTGCGGCGACGACACGCAACCCGACGTTGCCGACGACGGCGGCAGCGACGGCCCGGCGGCAACCGACCCCCTGCTCTCCTTCGACGAGCTCGCGCTGCCCAGCGGCTATGACTCCGTCACCGCGATGGCGTTCGTGCCCGGCCGCGACGAGTTCGTGCTGCTCGGCAAGGCCGGCGACGTCTGGCACTTCGGCCTCGAGGGCGACACCGTGACCGAGCTCGGCACGTTCCGTGTGGACGGGACGTTCGACGAGAGCGACTGCGGCCTGATCTCGATCGCCTTCGACCCCGGGTTCGACAACAACGGATTCATCTACCTCGGCCGCTGCATCAGCCAAACCGACAGCGTCATCGAGCGCTACGTCTGGGACAGCACCGACCCTCAATCCACGCCTGCCACCGGCGTCGAGATCATCCGCCTGGGCGATCCCGCAGCCGAGGACCCCTGGCACAACGTCGGCTCGATGGGCTTCGATGACGACGGCGTCCTGTGGGCGCTCTTCGGCGAGAAGAAGGTCTCCGAGAACGCGCAGGACACCACCAACAACCTCGGCGCGCTCATCAGGATTCAGCCCAGCCAAGACCCCGGAGGCTCGGGCTACACCCCGGTCGCCGACAAGCCGTTCGCAGACAGCGACGTCTACGCGTACGGCCTGCGCAGCCCGTGGACCGGTGTCCTCGATGCGCGCGGCTTCTACTGGGTGGGCGACGTGGGTGCCGACGACTTCGAGGAAGTCGATCTGGTGACCGAAGCGGGCCAAAACTTTGGCTGGGACCAGCATGAAGGCATCTGCGAAGGCGGTTGCAACGACCTGACGGACCCGTTGATCGCGATCCAGCACGGTGTCGACAAGTACGTGGCCGAGGACCCCGACGCCCTGCCATCGCAGGGTCGCGTGGTCTTCGTCGGGCCCAACTATCGCGACAACCCGAACGACCCGTACGGCGGCGAGCTGACGGGGCGGACGATCGTGGGCGACGTGTGTACGGGCTTCGTCCGGCTGCTCGAAGTCGACGACGCCGGCACGCTCACGCTCGACCGCCACCTCGGCCACGTCCCGCACGCGCACGCGTGGACGCAGGGCAACGACGGTTTCGTGTACGCGGTCCGCAACGGCGGCTGCGGTGCGGGCACCATCGGCGACGCCACCGCGACGCTGCTCCGCATCCGGGTCGAGCCGGTCGAGTAGCGAGCGGTCAACGGCGAGGCGCGCAGTCCAGCGTGTCCGCGGGGTGTTCCGCGAGGACGACCTCCAGCGTGGTCTCGACCATCGCGCGGGCGTCTTCGGTGGGGACCGGGATGCCCACGTGGATATGCCCCCCCACCACCGCGTGGGGCGTCTGCTCGGCGTAGACGATTCCGTGCAGACCCAGGAAGCCGGAGAGGTAGCGTCCGCTGGTCTGCGTGAGGTCGATCGCCACCGAGGTCAGGCCGAGTGCATCGACGGCATCACGCACCGCCTCGAGCGGAAGCAGGCTGTTTGCCTGCACGTCGCGGTAGTCGTTGATCGCCTGCCAGCTGCGCGGGTCGACGGTGTCCTCGGTCGGCACGGTCACGTCGCCATACTGGTCCGAGATCCAATCGAGCGCCGGGCTGGGCGCACCCATGCCGTGGCCCCCCTCAACCGCTTCGATCTCCCACCCGATGCCGCCACCGCGACTATGGGTGATCACGATCTGCGGCTGGAGTTCGTCGACGATGCGCCAGAAGTCGGCGGACGTATCCTGGTAGTCGACCTGCAGGTCCGAGTCTTCGGAGCCCACGGAACCCGGGGCTCCGATCGGATCGTTCGAGGGGTCCCCATCGGGCGGGAACTCGGGGAAGAACGCGTACACATCGAAGCCCAGGCCGCGCCAGTTTTCCCCCACCCACCCGTCGGGGTTGAGCGCGGGGTTCGTGCTCCACGGGCGGAGCATGTCGTTCGTCGGCGGCCAGTAGCCCATCAACACGACGCGCTTCGGACACGCCCCCAAGGCTCCCGTACTGCTGCCGCTCCCGACGGTGCTGCTGTCGACCGTGCCAGTCGTCGCGAACCCGGTGGAGCCAGAGTCGCCGGCCCCGGTACCGTCGGTGGAGCCGGCGCTGCCCGTCGAACCACCCGTTCCGCCGGAACTCGAGCCCGACGCTGGACCCTGCGTCGGGTCGTCCGCCTTGCCGGTGTCGCCCTCGCCCCCGCCCTCGCCTGGATCCGCCGCGCTGCCGCCGCATCCCGTCGCGACCATCGCTGCACAAACGAGCTGTCCCCACCGCATTCCGAGAGTCTTGCAGCCAGCAAAATCCTACACAAGACCACGTTCACCTCCATCTCACGCGCGGCATCGCCCCTCGCCGTGAGCGCAGTGATGCTTCGGTTCAGCGCTGCAATTTTGTCGCTGCCCCATCCGCTGTAAGCTCCCTCGACCGTGGCCCGCTCCGCCGAAGACGACCGCGACGTACTCGCGCTGCCGCTGCAGCGCCCACGTCGACATGTGTCCGGCGCGAGCACACCGTCCCGGGTCCACCCTCCCAGCTTCGACCCCGAAGCTGCCCGCAAGGCGTGGCGGCAAGTCGCGCGCGTTCGCGGTGGCGGTCCGGGACTCGGTGGCACGCCCGGCCCTCGTCGTCCGTCCGCACCAGCGCTGCTCGGCGTACTCGTCGGCATCGCCGTGGTTTGGGGCTTGTGGTCATGGTCGGACGAGCCGGCGGACGTCCTGCCGCCACCGGTGACCGAGGCCGCCGCGGTCGAGCTGCCCACGGTCGAGACCCAGGCCGCGCCCGCCAAAGCCGAGGGTCCTGCCCAGCTCGCGCTTGCCGAGCCGCGTCCGGCGATGCCGGCCTCGAGCATCGGCGCCTTCAAACCCACCGTGGCTCGCATGGCACCACCGGCCACGGAAGATGCGTCCCAACGAGTGGCCGCCGCGTCCCCGAAGCGGGGCGACGGCCGAGCGTGGCGCGGCTCCATTCCGATGGCGCAGCCCGAGCCGACTCGCCCCGCACCGCCGACCACCACCGACATCCCCACCGGGCCCGCGCCGGCAACGGACACGGCGGCGCTTCCCCTCGTGCAGCGCGGCCGCGCCGTCCCGCCCGGCACCGTGCCTCCGGGCGTGAGCGCGTTCCGGAAGATCCCCAAGGGCAGCCGAGACCGGGCGCCCCTGGAAGGCATCGGCGTCAGCGGCATTCACGTCGACCGGCTCGACCTTGGGTCCGGATACGACCGCGGCGTATGCCAGGGCAGCAACCGCAGCTACGCCGTCGCCGCGGTCAAGACGGTTCACGTCTGCTTCCGCGCCGTCCACCGCCGTCAAACCGAGCGCGTGCTGGTGAAGTGGAGCAAGAACGGCCGCCTGGTGCGCCGCGTCTGGATCGTCATCCCCGCGGCGCACGCGTATCGCAGCCGCGCAGGCCTTCGCCTCCGCGACGCCAGCGTCGGCGCCTGGACCGTGTCGGTCGAATCCGAAGACGGAACGGTGCTGGCCAGCGGTGACTTCAAGGTCACACGATAAGCAGGACTTCGTGAGTCGCCTCCGACTCACCATGGGCCAAATTGACCGGGCGGCGGCGCGCTCGTAGTCTGCGGCCCGCGCCAGCGCGACGACCCGGATTTCTCATGAGGCTCCCAGCCCTACCGACACGCCCCTGGGCGGGCGCCCTCGCCGCGACGGTTCTGCTCGCCAGCGCGCCGGCCTGCAAGTCACCCAAGAGCGACATCGACGTCATCGTCTTGGGCTTCGACGGGATGGACCCCAAGTTCGTTCGTCGCCACAGCGACCGGCTGCCCAACCTGATGCGGCTCGCCGAGCAGGGTGGGTTCTCGGAGCTCGAGACCGTCATGCCTCCGCAGTCGCCGGTCGCATGGTCCACGGTCATCACCGGCATGACGCCGGGCGGCCACGGGGTCTTCGACTTCGTTCACCGGCACCCCGAAGACGTCACGCCCTTCAGCTCGATGGCCGACGCCATCCCGCCCGAGTACACGCTCGAGATCGGCGACGTCGTCATCCCGCTCACCGGCGGCGAGACGATCCCGCTTCGCAAGGGTGAGGCGTTCTGGCAGGTCCTCGACCAGGCCAACGTTCCCACCACCATGATGAAGATGCCCACCGACTTCCCGCCGCTGCCGGCCAACGGCGGCGCGGTGTCGGGCATGGGCACGCCGGACATGCTGGGCTCGTTCGGAACGTTTCAGTTCTTCAGCGACGACCCGGCCGAGTACGTGCGCGAAGAGGTCTCCGGCGGCGAGCTGTACCGCGTCGACGTGATCGGCGATCACGTCAGCACCACGCTCTACGGCCCGGTGAACACCTTTTACAAAGATGAGCCCCGCACCGAAGCGGCCATCGAGATCGACGTCGACCGACAAGCCCGCACGGCCCGGCTGGAGATCGGCGAGGACGTCATGGTGCTCAAGGAGGGCGACTGGAGCGAGTGGGTCGAGGTCGACTTCGAGCTCGTCCCCTACATGCTCAACGCCAGCGGCATCGTGCGGTTCTTCCTCAAAGAGGCGTATCCGAACTTCAAGCTTTACGCGAGCCCGATCAACATCAACCCCAAGCAGCAAGAGGTCCCGATCAGCGAGCCGGCCGAGTTCGCCGCCGAGATCGCCGACGCCGTGGGGATGTTCTACACGCAGGGCATGGCCGAGGAGACCAAGGCGCTCTCGGCCCACGTCATCTCGCGGACCGACTTCATCGCGCAGGCCAACCTGGTCTACGACGAAGAGATCGACATCTACAACCATCTGCTCGACGCCTACAAGGAGAAGGGCGGTGGCTTCATGTTCTACTACTTCTCCACCACCGATCAGGCCGGCCACATGCTGTGGGGCGACTACGAAGAGGAGCTCGTCCCCTTCTACGAGCGTGCGGACAAGGTCGTCGGGCACACGCTCGACACGATCGACCCCGACACCACCTTGATGGTGATCAGCGACCACGGTTTCCAGCGGTTCGACCGCGAGGTTCACCTCAACCGCTGGCTGATGGACGAAGGCTTCCTCGCCCTCGACGACCCCTCGAACGCTGGCCCCACCCCGGGGTTCGAGCACGTCGACTGGGACAACACCCAGCTGTACGCGATGGGCCTCAACGGGCTGTACTTCAACCTCGACGGCCGCGAGGACCAAGGCGTCGTCACCGAGGAGCAAAAGGCCGCCATCGAAGCGGAGCTCGAGAAAAAGCTGCTTGCGTGGATTGACCCCGACACGGGCAAGAACGTGGTGCTCAAGCTCTACCGGCCCGCCGAGATGTTCGAGGGCGGCGAGATGGAGTTCGCCCCTGACTTCCTCGTCGGGTTTGCGCCTCCGTACCGCATGTCCCCCGCGACGGGCCTGGGCGCGGTGCCCAACAACCAGATCAACGACAACCCCGACGAGTGGATCGGCGACCACTGCATGGCCCACGAGACCGTGCCCGGGGTGTTGTTCTCCAACCGCAAGATCACCGGCGAGAAGCCGCGCCTGCACGACGTGCCGGTCTCCGTGCTCACCGCCTTCGGCATCGAGCCGCCCAAGCAGATGGTCGGCAAGAACGTCCTTCAAACCCGCTAGAAAGCAGACAGCCCATGCCCTCCGTCAAGCTCGACAAGTCCATCTACACCCGTCTGAAGAAGTGCGCCGAAGTGGCCGGTTACTCGTCCACCGACGAGTTCATCGTCCACGTGCTCGAGAAGGAGATGTCCAAGCTCGAAGACGCCGAGTCCGACGAGGACATCGCGGCCAAGCTTCAGGGCCTCGGCTACATCGACTAGCCGAGTCGTCGGTTCGCATTGCTCATGGACGCGGTCATCAACATCGTTGGGCAGCTGTTCGGCGCCCTCTTCGACGGAATGATGGTGCCGCTGCAGGCGCTGTCGCTGGGTTGGAGCCTCGCGATCATCTCCACGCTTCTGGGCGCGGTGATGCTGGTGGTGTTCAAGTACACCGGCGACCCCGAGCTGCTGTTCACCTCCATCAAGCGCATGCAGGCGTACATGATGGAGATGCGGCTGTTCGACCGCGAGCCCAAGCTCGTGTTCAAGGCCATGGGCAAGCTCTTCTGGTGGAACTTCAAGTCCATCCTCTCGCTGCTGGGGCCCATGCTGTGGGTCACCGTGCCGATGGTGCTTCTGTTCTTCCAGATGGAGCACTACTACGGCATGCGCCCGGTCGAGCCGGGCGACAGCGCCGTCGTCACCGCCAAGTTCATGAACGAGGACGCGATGGTGGGTCCGATATCGCTCGAAGGCACCGACGGTGCCGAGGTCGAGACCGCCCCCGTCATCGCAAAGCGCCGCGCCATGGCGAGCTGGCGCGTCAAAGGGCTCGAGCCGGGCGAGCACACGCTCACGCTGCACGTGGGCGACGAGTCCTACACCAAGACCTTCACGGTCGGCACCGAGCGCACCCGCGTCAGCAAGCGACGCGCGTACCTGGGCCCTGATGCGCTGGTCTATCCCATCGAGCCTCGTCTCGAGTCCGGTCCGGTCGACTGGATCGACGTCCGCTACGAGCTGACCGAGACGACGTTCCTCGGCACGCAGATGCACTGGCTGTTGTGGCTGGTGATCCTCTCGCTCGTCGGGGCGCTGCTGGTGCGCTGGGCCGTCAACGCTTGGCGCCCGAACACGCTGTAGCTCAGGGCTCCGTCCGCGCTGCCACGACCTTGTCGAGTTCGGCTTGCGCTGCCTTCGTGCGCGCGTGGTCCGAGCCGTAGTTCGCCTGTGCGACGGAGACGGCCCGCTGCAGGGCCTCGACCGCGGCCTCGAAGTGCTTCAGGTCGCGCTCGATCAACCCGATGTTCGTGTAGATGACCACGAGGTCGCGGTGCTCGGGGCCTCGCGCGGCCTCGAATGCGGCCGCAGCCTCGCGAAGCAGTCGGACCGCCTCCTCGGTCTCGTCACGCATGAAGGCCAGCGTGGCGGTCTGCACGAGCGCGGTTCCGACGAGTGGATGGGCTTCTCCGTAGCGCGCCCGCAATCGGGCAAGTGCCTCGGCGTTCGCGGCCGTGGCTTCGTCGATGCGCTCGAGGGATGAGAGCACCGTCGACATGTTGTTGAGCAGCGTCGCCGTGTTGGGGTGCTCCCGCCCCTCATAGGTTTCGCGCAGCTCGAGCGCCCGCTGCTGAAGCGCGAGCGCCGCCTCGAAGCGGCCAGCGTCCGACTCGAGAATGGCAAGATTCACCAGGGCGCCCGCCATGTGCAGTCGGTCGTGCCCCTGTCCGTCAGCGAGCAGCGAGAGCACGCGTTCGAACGAGGCGCGGGCCCCCTCGTCTTCCCCAAGATCCTGCAGCAGGACACCGCGCGCGTTGGCGATTTCGGCCCGCAGCAGCACCTCGTCTTCGAGGCGACGTGCTGCCGCATCCGCCAGCTCCAGCCAGACCTTGCCTTCGGCTCCCCGGGACTGCGCGTCGGAGACGTTCCACACCAGCTGCGTGGCGCCCTGCGCGACAACCCGCTGCACGTCCGCCCCGTACGCCAGCCACGTTGCCTGCTCGAGCGCGGCTTGAGCCTCTCGATGCTGGGCCATTCGGTCCAGGACTCGACCGCGTTCGAGCATCGTCTCGGCCGTGAGCGGGTCGTAGTTCAGCGCCTTCACGTCCGGAAGCAGCGCGGCAAGCTCGACGTCTGCGTCTTGGAACCGTCCCGCGGCGTTGAGCACCCGGGCCGTCGCAAGCCGTTCTCGTGCCTCTGCGACCGCGGCCGCGATGCCCACGGCGGGATCGGGAACCTCCGCTTCGAGCTGCTCGAGGTTCGCGCACGTCGACAGCGATGGCAGCGACCGCATCATCGAATCGACGTGGTCGAGCGCCCCGCTCGCATCGCGCCGAAGGGCTCGCGTCAGCACGCGCACCGATGCGCGGCGTTCATCCAGACACGCAACGCGCATGTCCAGCACCCGCTGCGACTGCGCCTGCTCGACGACGGTGGCTTCACAGGCCTCGACGCGCATGCGAGTCCATGCCTCGACATACACGTCGAGCCGAGCACGAACCTGGGCGAACGCTGCGGGTGCATACGCGCGGCCCGTCCCCACCAGGGCGGCCTCGACCGCACGCGCGGCGGGCTCGTCCCACGCCTCCGAGAACGCCTCGGGGTCGGGCGCGCACGGCCGCGGTGCGTCGCCGACCAGCATCGACGACACGCCAACCGCGACGCCCCCCACCACGACCAGCCCCGCGCCCCCGGCGATGCGTCGGCGTCGAGCCGCGGGATCGAACTCCAGCGCCCGCAAGAGCGTCGCCATCGACTCGAAGCGCGCCTCGGGGTCGGGGGCGAGACCGCGGCGAAGCACCCGCAGCAGGTGCTCGGGTACGGAGACCCCCGTCGGCAGGGCAGGCATGCCCGCCAGCTTCGTCCGCAGCATCGCTCGGGCGCGCAAGGACCGAAACGGGCGCTTGCCCACCAGTCCCTCGTACAGCGCGACGCAGAACGAGTACTGATCCGACGCCGGATCCAGCATCTCTCCGCGGTGCTGCTCGGGCGACATGTACGCCGGGGTTCCGAGCACCGTGCCCTCGGCCGTGCCGTCGGATTCGATCTCGGCGGAGCTCGAGCCCGACGACGCGGCGTCGAGCACGACGGACCGGGCGAGGCCGAAGTCCGTCACTTTGGCCCCCTGCGCCGAGAGCAGCACGTTCGCTGGCTTGAAGTCGCGATGGATCAGCCCTGCTTCGTGCGCCGCCAGCAAGCCGCGTCCCGCTTCGATGAAGCGCTGCACAATCACGCGGCGATCGGCGGGGCGGGTTTTCAGCCACGAGCGCAAGTCGTCGCCCTCGACCCGTTCCATCGCGATGAAGAAGCCGCCGCGGTCCTCACCGGCTTCGTACACGGACACCACGTTCGGATGGTTCAGCTTGGCGAGCGCCTTGGCCTCGCGCAGGAGCGACAGTCGCTCCGCCTCACTCGCGTCGCGCAGGAACGAGGCCTTGAGCACCTTGACCGCGACCTCGCGCTCCAGGTCCGCATCGAACGCTCGGTACACCGCGCCCATGCCACCGCGGCCGAGCAGCCCGAGCACGGCGTACTTGCCGATCCGCGTGGGGGTCGAGGCTTCTTCGCCGTGCCCCTCGAGCACGGGCAGGGGGCGCGCGATCGCGGTGTCGAGCGCGCTGTCCCCCGTGACCTCCGGTCCGTCTTCCACCCGTGTCCATCATACGCGGAGGTTCACCGCGACCGCGAACGTCCTCCGCTCGCGGTCGAGCAGCCGGGCGGTCCCCGACCCTCAGTCGATGCAGACGCCGGTCTCGGTCCGCGCAAACTCGACGTGGCGAATACGGTGGCTGCCTTCGAACGCCGCGGCGTCGAGCACCGTCCACGTGACCCCGTCGTCGGAGCGATAGAACTCCTGCCGGTCGTACCAGTTCTGCCAGCCGCCGCGCACAGAAACGAACGTGCCCGTTTGCGGGTCCACGGCCGTCGCGGCGAGCTGAAGACTCGGCACCATGGGCTGCGACGTCCACGTGATGCCGTCGGTGCTCTCGTACGCGTTGCCTCCGGTCCACGCCCGGAAGGCGCTGCCATCCCACAGCCCCGGGCCGCCACCACCCAGCGGTGTGTCCACCGCCCACGTCTGCCCCCCATCGCCGGAGGTGCAGACCTCGCCGTTTCGACCGAGCAAGACCATCGTGTCCTGTGACGAAAGAATCCCCTGCGTGTTGTCGAGGCAGGCCTCGGGTCGCTGGGCGGGGCGCCACCAGCTCGCGCCCGCATCCGAGCTGAGCATGATGTCGCGGCTGTCCCCACTGGTCGCCACGACGACGAAGTGACCGCCCTGGGCCGGCGCGTACGCAACCCGTCGCACGTTTTGGATCGTCGTGCCGTTGGCCGCCTGAAAGTCTGCAGGTCCCCCCTCGACCCAGGTCGCCCCACCGTCGGTGGAGACCTGCGGGCTACGAGCGCCGAGCAAGAACGTGCCGTCCCCGTAGGCCAGCCCGCCGAAGGTCGTCCCCTCGACCACGGTCTCCCAGTTCAGCCCGTCTTGGGACCGACGGACCGAGCCCGGCGGGCCCCATCCCCACGTCGCCACCCACCATCCGTCACCGTAGGCGAGCCCCTGAACGGCGCCGGGATGATGGTCGCAGTCGCAGTTCGTCGCTTGCTGTTCACACGCCTCGCCGTCGAGCAGCTGACAGCCGGTCGCGTCGTCGTAGCAGACGACGGGAGCAGCTTCTCCACAGACCAACGGGTCCCCTTCGAGGTCGTAGCTGCGATTGCCCGTCCACGCCGCGCCGAGGTCACACGAGAAGGTCGTGCGACCGACGTCGCCGGCGGCCATGAACACCGGAACGGCCTCTACGGAAGAACCCGAGCTTCCATCGCCTTCGCCCGAGCTCTCATCCGTACCCGACGTCCCCAGGGTCGTCGCATCGGTCGTGCTGGTCACGCCGCCGTCGTCGTCGTCTCCCTGCGCCGTCGTCGAAACCGCGCCCCCGCCATCGTCCCCGCCGGTGGTCGACGCGGTTCCCGCGGGACTCGCCCCATCGGTGTCTTCCCCAGCGTCGTTCGCGTCACACCCCATCGCGGCGAGCGCAGCGATGCCCCAGGTCTTCGTCCACCTCACGGTTCGAACATACGGGCCCGAATTCGGGTCGTCGACGCCAATCCGGCGGGAGTCTTGGTGGTCGAGACCACGCACGGATCAACGGTGCATTTCTTTTTCAGATCGGGGGACGAACCGGGACGGGTCGCACCACTCACGAGGGCATGGGGAAGAAGGGGGACGCGAGGACGTGAGACGCACAGCCTTGTTCGCGGTGACTCTGCTCGCAGGAGGATGCTACTCGGGCGTTTCGCAGACGCAGGATGCGGGCGCGGGTTCGAACGATACGGCCGACGACGGCGGCGACGACGGAGACTCCAGTGGCGACTCGGACGGCGACGATACGGACGGCGACGACAGCGAGGACGCCGAACCCGGCGAGCCGACCGAGCTGAGTCGCTGGCGGCGCCTCACCGCGTCGCAGTACGCCAACAGCGTCGACGCCATCCTCGGCATTCGACCGAACACGGACTCGTTCGTGGCCGACACCGCCCCCGGCGACAGCCCGTTTCCCGCCAACGCAGGCATCGCACCTCAGGCGGTCGACATCGACATCTACTGGCAGAGCGCAATCGCGATCGCAGAAGCCGCCACGGAGGACACGGCCGCGCTGCTGGGCGACTGCGACCCGGCCACGGCAGGAGAGACGGCCTGCGTCGACGCGCTCATCGACCGACTCGGACGCGACGCGTTTCGCCGTCCGCTCGCCGACACCCAGCGGGCTGCGCTTCGCAGCCTGTACGACACCGGCGCCGAGCAAAGTTTCGAGCGAGGTCTACAGATGGTGATCGAGGCCATCCTGCAGTCGCCGAACTTCCTCTACATCGTGGAGTTCGGTGGCGACCCCGACGACGACGGGATCCGCGAACTCGATGGCTACGAGCTCGCGTCGCGGCTGTCGTTCTTCCTGACCGACACCACGCCCGACGCCGCGCTGCTCGCCGACGCGGAGTCGCTGCATGACCCCGACGTCTTGCTCTCCCATGCCGAGCGCCTGATGCAGTCGGAGGCATTCCTCGACGCGCTCGTCGAGGCGCACCTTCACCTCACGCACATCTCCCGGATCGACTCGGTTTCGCGCGCAGAGCTGGAGTTCGACGCCGAGCTCCGCGACTCGATGACGAAGGAAGCGCGCGCGTTCCTGGGCGAAGTGCTTCAAGATCCTGGCACGGTCGAGGGTCTGTACGTCACGCCGCTGGCGTTCCCCGACGCTCGCCTCGCCGAAGACATCTACGGGTTCGGGGGAGACGGCAACGGTGTCCTCGTCGATGACGGGTCACGGGCGGGCCTGCTCACCCTGCCGGCGTTCCTGGCCTCGTCTCCGCCGATCGAGTCCGAGTTCGAGCCGGTGTACCGCGGCAACGCGGTCCGGGCGCGCCTGCTGTGCGACACGCTGCCGCCCCCCACCGTGGACACGAACTTTCCCGACGCGGGAGACCTGTCCCCGCGAGACCGACTGCGACAGCATCAAGAAGACCCCAGCTGCGCCGGCTGTCACGTGCTGATGGACAACATCGGCTTTGGCCTGCTCAACTACGACGACCTCGGGCGCTACGCCGACGTGGATGCGTTCGGGCCCATCGACGCCTCTGGATACGTGCTCTCCGGCGAGCAGGTCGCCTTCGCGGACGTGCAGGAAATGGGCGAGGTGCTCTCCACCCTGCCCCAGCTTCGAGACTGCATGTCGACTCAGCTGTTCCGACTCGCCACGGCGCGAGACCCCGACGACGCCGACGCCCTTGCGTTGGCCCCCGTCCATGCCGCGCTCAACGAAGGCGGCGGCGACATTCGCAAGGCCATCACCGAACTCGTGCTCAGCGAGTCCTTCCGCACCCGGCGAGGAGACTGAACGATGACGCTCATCACCCGACGCAACCTCGCCCGCATGCTCGGTGGCTCCGCCGCCGCGGCCGCCCTCACCCCGTTCGTCCCGCGCAGCACGTACGCGGGGGGTTCGACCTCGCCCAAGCGCTTGCTCGTGATCTTCCACGGCCTGGGCTACCTCGAGAGCTCGTTTTGGCCGACCGCGGGGCCCTCGGGCACCGAGACCGACTTCACCCTCGGCGAGACGCAGTCCGTGCTCGAGCCGTACCGAGACCAGCTCATCTACCCCGACGGCCTCGTGCTGTGGGGCGCGCCGTACTACTTCCCCGACGACGACAACGAACACGCCAGCGGGGGCTCGATGTGCTTCTCGGGCTCGCTCAAAGACGGGTTCGCCACCGGAGCCTCCTTCGAGCAACCCATCGCCGACCACTTCTTCAAGACGCAGGGCGGCTCGTTCCGGCACGTCGGCTTGGGCGTCAACGGCGTGGCGACCGAGCACCACTCGTGCTTCTTCTACGGCGACCAGCAGCCCGTGGTCCCGATCAACGGGCCCGCAGCGGCGTTCGACAACCTCTTTGCCGGGCTCGACGTGGGTGACCTCGACGTCGAGGCCCTCCAGCGACTCCGCGACCAGCGGCGCAGCGTGATCGACGTGGTCCGCGACGACCTCAACGTCGTGCAGAGCCGAGTCGGCACGGTCGAGCGCGACATCCTCGAGCAACACCTCGAGCACTTGCGCGCCCTGGAGGAGCGCGTCACGGACTTCCAGGTCGAGTGCACGATGCCCGATGCCCCGGGCAAGACCCCCGACGATGCGGCGGCCATCGATGCCCAAAGCGATCTCGTTGCCAGCGCATTCGCGTGTGGCTTGACCAACGTGATGACGCTGCAGCTCGGGCACGTCGACGGCAACATCTCGATGATCGAGGGCCTCAACGCGCACGGCACGACGCACGCGGTCGGGGAAACCGACGGTGCGCCCGACGTGCTCGCAGACCACCGCGCCATCGACCGCTGGTGGGCCGACCGCTGGCTGCACCTGCTCGACCGCCTCGCCTCGATTCAAGAAGTCGACGGCAGCCTGCTCGACAACACGCTCATCGTCTGGGGAACGGACACGACGACGGGGACGAGCTACTCGACCGGACCGCACCGGCACTGGCGCATGCCGTACTTCATGGCCGGCGGAGGCAACTGGGCCTTCCCCACGGGGCGCTACCTCCAGATCCCGCACCCCGACGGCGTGAACCAAGAACAGTTCGCGCAGTGGCAGACCAACCACCGGCTGTACT
>JBCCQM010000086.1:0-32005 GCA_039024335.1 Myxococcota bacterium | reverse complement strand
GAGCAGCTTGCCCACCCCCTTCGTTTTCTTCACGCCGCGCACCATGTCGATGTGGACGAGCTCCTTGCCGTCGATCTTGGCGACGCTGAACTGGATATAGCCGTTCTTTCCGTTCCCGATTCGGCCCCACGTCTCGTCTTCGATCCACATCGTGATGTCGTCGCCACTCTTCTTCTCGACGAACTCATATTTCGTCAGCTCAGCGACGGACTTCGGCTTCTTCTTCTTGCCGGCGCTGGCAGGCGTCGACGCGACGCCTAGAGACAACAGAGACAGGGCGAGCACGGTGGGCCGGAGGATGTTCATCACCCGGGTGAACACGGCGCTCCCGCGGACTTGCACGGTGCCGCGAGTTTTTTCGCTCGAAGGAGCGTCGACCACTCCGGGGCGACCCCCCGGCGACAACTGTTGTAGCCGGCTGCCGTTTCCCACCCCCACGGCCCACCGACCTGTCCGACACTCAACCACTCCTCCCTGGCCCACAACTTGCTCTTCGCGGACCCCGTCATGCGCAAGTTCACCCTGCTTGTTTCGCTTCTCCTCCCCGTTGTGGCCTGTGATACGGCTGAGCCGACGAACGAAGAGTCGGCCGCTCAGACGGAGCGCGGCCCGCTGGGCAAGGCGGACGCGATTGGGTCGTGCGAGAACCCCGAGGGCGGGGACTTCTGCGGTGGGCCTGCGGTCGGCGGCAACTGCTGGTGCGACGATCTCTGCGAGGCGTACGGCGACTGCTGCTCCGACAAGGAGCCGGTCTGCGACGAGGAGCCGGTGATCGAGTTCTGCCTGCAGGACGAGCAGTGCGACTCGGGCTTCTGCGACCACTCGGAGTGCCTGTCGAACTGTCCCGAGGGCATGTTCTGCCCGGCGGTGTGCTGGGGCCAGTGTGGTGATGAGCCGGAGCCCGAGGGGTGCCTTGCGACGTCGGACTGCGCCGAGGGCGAGTTCTGTTCGTTCCCCTCGGAGTGCGGCGAAGGACCGGTGGGCGAGTGCTCGGCGACGCCCGAAATCTGCGCGGAGATCTACGCGCCGGTGTGCGGCTGCGACTCGGTGACGTACGGCAACGCCTGCGAAGCAGCAGCGGCCGGCCAGAGCGTGCAAAGCGACGGCCCGTGCCCGAGCGACCCCGGCACCTGTGAAGGCTCCTGCGGCGGCCAAGGCAACGGCTGCTGGTGCGACGACCTGTGCGTCGAGTACGGCGACTGCTGCGGCGACTACGAAGAGACCTGCATCGAAGCCGACTGCGAAGCGCTGGTCGCTGCATTCGAAGCCGAGACCACCGCGATTCGCTCCTGCGAGTCCGACGCGGAATGCGGTCAGGTCCTGACTGGCACCAGCTGCGGCTGCACCCGCAACTGGGTCGCGCGCACCGACGCCGACATCGACCTGTGGGATACGCTCCGCGACGACGCCCTCGACGCGGGCTGCGAGCTGCCCGGCACCATCTCCACTTGCGACTGCCCGCCCGCCGACGGCTTCGTCTGCAACGAAGGCACCTGCGGCTGGAACTACCAGTAGGGCTGAGGCCTGAGCGTGGCGCGTCCTGACCGGGCGCGCCGATAGACCCCGGATCGCGCCTGCGCGGCCGGGGTTTCGCGTTGCGGCCCCTTCCTGGATCCGTGGGTCGCGCTGTAGCCTGCGTGGCGACTCAGCCGTCGCCCTCGGGCTCGCCACAGCGCTCGACGACGTCGGGGTCGTGGACGCATCGTCGGGTCCCGGCGACGCACGCCAGGCGCCCTTCGAGCAGAGTCGAGCCGCAGCCGAGAACGGTTCCGCGGCAGTTCGAGCCTTCGTCCGCTTCCGTGCATTCGCGTGCGCTCGCCGGGATGGAGGGGTCGTCATCGGAGACCGGACAAAGCGAGTTCGTCTCCGAGGGCATCCAGCAAGACGGCAGCGGGGATGGGCAAAGTCCCGGAGTCAGTGCGACGCAGCGACCCGCGCGAAGGTCACACGCTGCACCGGGCATGCACACATCGCTGGAGCTGCAGCTGGCTCCCACGCCAGCGCCACACCGAAGGGGCTCGCCGGGGGCATCGGGGCCGCGACAGTACGTTGGGTTTTCCGTGTTGCACCGCAACGCACCCAGGCTGCAAACGTAGACACCAGTGAAGCCACTTGCTGGACTACATGCGTCATCCGAGCACGGCTGACCGACCCGCGCTTCGTCGCATCCTGGCAGTACGCTGCCTGGCGTTGGCGGGGCTCGTGTCCCAACCTCCGTGACGCCGATGAGCGCGTCCTCTTCAGCTGGGTCACAGCGCAGCTCGTACGAAGGTGTCCCCTCGAGTCGGCAGCTCGTCGCTCGCAACGCCCGGCGGACGTCTGGGTTGTTGCCGAGCCACGCATCCTCGATGCGGCTCAGAGAGCGGCCGTTGAACTCGCTCGAGGTTGGGGCGTCGAACGCTGCGATGCATTCGGCGAGCTGCACATCTGCGTCGGACGTTCGAGTGCGTATGGTCAGTCCGAGCGGTTGCCGCTCGATGTCGTTCCCGACTTGTTCACAGGGTCGATCACCGGGCAGCGTATCTCCGGGGAGTTCGCGTTCCCGCCAGAAACTGTATGCGCCCGAGCATGGGCGCCGGCACTCCACGTCGTACTCCGGTGGCGCAGGCGGGCGAGGTTCGACAGGAGGCGGCGGCGGACGATCGCAAGCGCCAAGAGCGGCAATGATGCCAAACAGGGTCAGGCGGAGGCGGTGCGGGCACGTCGGCAACAGGAGCACGAAGCGGTTGTCGTCGGAGCTGCGTAGAACGTTCCCAGAAAAGGCGATCCGCGGCTGAACAGCCGGTCGATCGCGGTTCGGCTCGTGGAGGTAGGAGAAGCATTGACTGTCCTGACTCTGCGTACATGCGTCGACTCGCGGAGCGCGGTGCTAGCCTGTGGCCATGCGCAACCGGGCAGGAGGCTTGGGGCTCGCCGCGTTGCTCTGCGCGTGTGGGGCGGACGCGGGGCCGCAGTGGTCGAGCTGTGAAGAGGCGCGCGCCTCGGCGGTGTTGTTCGAGATGCCTGAGGTGGCGCTTGCGGGTCCGGTCGAGGTCGGTGACGAGCTTCCGATTCTTCGCCGAGCGGCGGACGTTGCAGACGGGGAGGAGCTTGCAACCCAGGCTCTCGCGCTCGCGTGTGTGTTGACCGAGGACCAGGTCCGAGCTCGCCCGGCGCTGGTGGATTGGGCGGAGGATCAGCTCCGCGGCGCTCGGACTTCCAGTACCGGCGCGTTCGACCGCGAGGTCTCGCTTGCGCTGGGTGGCGGTACTTCTCCCACGCTTACGGCGCGGACTGACATAACCGCTCGGCCGCGGCTGGACCCGGAGGAGAGCGAAGCGCGAGCTCGCGACCGGATTGAAGCGTTGAGGGACGATGCGCTGGTCGTGGGCGGCGATCCGGATGATATCGAACTCCGGTACGCGGAGATTCATGGCGTGACGGTCGATGGGGACCCGCACACTGCAGACGTTCTGCAAAGGGTCGAGTGGGTCCCGCGATTGGGCTATGTCGGCCTTGGGGTGCGTCCCGTCAACGTGGGATTGGAAAACAACGGATACGTCGCCTGGATCTCGGTGCCGCTCGTCCGCCTGTACGACGACGGCGAGCGCACGACCGCCGAGGTCGCGGAAAGCGAGGCGGAGGCGTTGTTTCTCGACAAGGTGCGAGAGCGCCAGGGGCTGGAGGTGCGGCCGGAGCAGGCAGAGTGGGCTCTGAGCGTCCCGATGGAGGCGCCAGGTGAGCCGCTGGAGGTGATGTTCGGCGGAACGACCGAGACCACGCAGATCCCGGTCCGGCCCGTCTCGTATTACATGTCGATGTCCGACCGCGACGCACCGCTGATCCTGCCCTGATTGCGGCTCTGACCGCGGCCCGAGCTGTGATGCGCGTCAACCCGTGGGATGGATCGTGTAGCGGGCGGCCACGGACCCACGGCAGCCTTGGACCGTGAAGGGGCGCGGTCGCGTGCGGGTGGGGGCGGTCGTCGCCTCGGCGGCGCTGCACGCGGTGCTGTTGGCGTGGCTGGGCGCGGTTGATGCGCCTGCGCCGGTCGTGCCAGAGCCAAAGCCCGACCTCGAAGGGCTGGAGGTGACGTGGCTCGAATCGGTTCCGACGCCGGCTCCTGGCCCGCGGGCGGTCGAGCCGAGCGAGACTACGGAAACCGAGCCTGGGCCCTCGGTGTCGCCGGGAAAGCCTCGGCGTGACGCAGGGCGACGCAAAGGGCCGGGCACTGGAGTTTCGCCGGACTCGGGTGAAGACGACGCGCGACCGGGTGGGCAAGGCCTGGCGCTGTCCGGGTTTCGGGAGCGTTCGCGCGGACGGGGGCAGACGGGGCCGCCACCGCGACCGAGCTTCTCGCCCGAGCCAGGCGCGCCCAAGCGAGTACGCACCGAGCCGCGGGCCTACGGGCCCTCCGTGCGCGACACGGACGAGCCGCGGTCACTCGAGGAGGCCGGCTTTCGAAAGCGCAAGGACGGGACGTACAAGAAGGGGAAGTTGAGTGATCCGTTCGTGGCGATCATCGAACCCAACGGCCGCGTCCGGTTTCGCGACCGGCGGGTCGAGCTGAGCTGGACGAGCGTGAAGCCCAACCTGCTGCCCCTGCAGAAGCTGGCGGGCGAAGAGCAGTTCCGGACGCAGAAGACGCGCCTGCTTCGCGAGACCGCGGCGCTGCGCCGGGCGATGGCAAAGACGTGGTCCGTGAAGCAGATGAAGCGTGAACTCGCGCGCCTCGATACGAAGCTGAAGGTCGTTTGGGGGCAGACGGAGTGGACCGAGGCGCGCCGACGGAAGCAGCTGTTCTTGCTCTGGGACGAATGCGAGGAGCCGCTGGAGGAGGAGGCCGCCGTGGCGTCGACCGACGATGAACTCGACGCGGCACGACGCAAGACGGGGGCCGCGGCCCGGAAGGCCATCCTGCGGTTCATCGAGCTGAAGCTCCCCGCCGAATCGATGCACGCCTATTCGCCCCAAGAGCTTCGAGCGCTCAACGCCACGCGGGCGAGTCGAGAACGCTTCGAACCGTACCGCTGAGCGCACCTGTCCTCGAGCTCCACGGATTCGTGCGGGTCCGTGGGCGCCGGATCACGGTGGGTGCATGCCGTCGCAGCTGCACGAGGTCTTGGTGGCCATGGTTCGTGACAGCGAGGACATGGCGCGGGCGTTGGCGGAGTGGGCGACCGGGGAGCGGTTCTCCCCCCGGCTGACGCTGCGCACGCGGGACCAGTCCTACAGCGAGGTCCAGCCGGCCGAGTATCGCGCGGACCTGGTGATCGAGTTTTCATTGGACGGAGCTGAGCGCCCGAAGTTCCTGATGATCTTCGAGGTGCAGCTGCGGCGCGATCCGGGCAAGCGTTTGTCGTGGCCTGCGTATCAAGCGGTGTTGCGGGCCCAGTTCGGGTGCCCGGCCATGGTCGTGGTGCTCGCGCCTGACCGTCCGATCGCGCAGTGGTGTGCCCAGCCGATCGATCTTGACGGTTACGGCGGCTCGATCATGCGCCCGCTCGTCATTGGTCCCGACCAAGTTCCCGAGGTGACCGACATCGACGTCGCGATCCTCAACCCGGGCATCGCGGCGTTGTCCGCGATCGCCCACGGTCAGGGTAAACATGCCCTCGACATCGGCCGTGCTGGGCTGGCCGCCGCGGACGCGCTCGACGGCGACTCGGCCAAGCTCTATGCTGATGTCGTCCTGCATCACCTGGACGAAGCCGCACGAGCCGCCCTGGAGCGAGAAATGGCCCTGAAGCTAGACAACGAATACCAGTTCCAAAGCTCCACTCTCCGCAAGCTTCAAGAGCGAAGCCGAGCCGAGGGGAAGGCGGCTGGCCTGCTCGCCGTGCTCCAAGCCCGAGGGCTCGAGGTCGATGACGCGCAGCGCGAGCAGATCGCGACGGCCGACTCCGAGGCGCTCGATGCCCTGCTTGTGCGCGCCGCGTCGGCCGAGTCACTCCGCGACGTGTTCGACTCTGCCTGACCCCGTCCTACATCGCCGACGCGTGGCGGTCGGCGACGTTGCGGACCAGGTCTTCACGCGGCACCACGACGACGCGCGCCAGGGCGTCGAGGGCGGCCATGTCGGTCTTCTTCAGGTCGCAGAACAGCACCATGCTCAACGGGACCGCGCCCTGCCGCGCGACGTAGTCGGCGAACGCCTCGGGGGTCATGCGGGCCAGCTCCGTCCAGCGTTCGAGCCGGGGGTCGATTGCGTCCTCCCACATCTGAACGAATCGCGGGATCTCGATGCGGGTGTAGCGATGGTGGCGTGCGTTCGTTTCCATGCGAGCGCGAGCCGCTGCGTAGCGTGAAGGCGAAGGCCCCTGCGCGTAGGCATCGAGGGCTTCGCCGAGAATGCCCGCAATGTCTTCATGCGGCGCGCCATAGCCCCACGTGAATCCGGAGCGGAGCATGCCGCTCGTGCTTCGGGAGGTTGGTGCGAACGCAACGACGCCGCGCTGGCTGAGCGGATCGAACCCCGGCCCGGGCTGCAGGTTGTAAAGGTCGGCCGCGAGCGTGTCGGCGGGGGTGTCGTGCAGCCACTTCGCCATCAACCGGGCCTCGGCCTGTTCGAGCTCGGGCGTATCGACGACGTAGATCGTGTGCTCGCTCGGGGCAGACACCTCGGGCAACGGGGCGGGCCTGGGCCCGAACGCATCGGGCAGGTTGCTCCGCAGCGCCTTGGCGTTGGGGCCCGCGTACGCGATGTCCGGGGTGACCGAGGACAGCGTGGCGAGGCTCTGCTCGAAGCGCGCTGCCGTGGTGGCCCGCAGCGTCGCGTCGTCGGGCATGTGGTGCTGCAGCCCGCGTTGCCCGTGCCACGCGTACGTACTGCCGGCGACCTTGAGGCGGTACGGCACGCTTCGTCCGTCGGCGCGGGCGCGAAGCATCGACGAGACTTCCTCGGTGACGAGCGTCGGGTCCAGCGTGGTCTCGTTCAGGCGCGTCCACAGCTCCGCCCACATGGGCTCGAACGCGTCCGCAACCCCGCTGATGGCGATCGTCGTGCTGTCGGCCGTACACCAGGACTCGACCTTCAGCTGCGCGAGGGCGCCGGCGTCGAGCCAGGCTTGGGCGCGCATGCGGGTTGCGTCGCAGACGAACGGGTCGTGCGCGACGCCGACCGGGTAGACGATGTCTGCCCAGAACAAGGGCCCTCGGGCGTCGTGGGTGATCACCGTGGCATCACCCCACGCGGTTCGGCGGAAGTGCATGCCGTCGCTGAGGAAGCGCGGCTCGACGGGCGCCCGCGGAAGTTCGGCGAGCGTTCGTGCCCAGCGGCTCGGCGGCGGAGTGACTTCCTGGGTGGGCCATGCGGCCTCGACCGGCAGCGGTGGACCCTCGGGACTCCACGGCGGGCCCGGTTCGACGGTCATGGTGAACCGAGGTCGGGCGAGCACGGCCTGCGCGCTGGCCTCGAGCGCATCGCGGCGGACGGGGGCGCCCGTGTGGCCCGCGACGACGTCCGCCCAGGGCCGATGCTCGAGGTATGCGCGCCCGATGCGATCCATCAGCTCCGGTCGCGAGCGATCCCATGACGCAGCGTCGAGGGGCCAGGAGACGCTGGCTCGAGCCCACGCGTCGTCGCTGGTCGATCCGTTCGCGACGGCGGTGAGGGCCGCGACGATTGCGGCTTGGACATCCTCGGCGGAGGCGTCGCCCTTGGGGGTGCCGCCCAAAACGAGCGCGCGGCCGTCGAGCATCACCCACGGGTCGGTGAGGATGTCGCTGTCGGCGAGAGCACCTTCGAACAACCCGTGCGGACCCGAGAGCAGCGAGGCGAGGGCCTCCGTTCGTGCTCGCGTGCCTCGGGCCGCGGGCGGCAGTGCCCATCCCACCCAGATCGACGCCGCGGCCGGAGCGGTGACGGTGAAGCTCGCGTTCTCGGCCGGGCGGTCCTCCAGCGCGGCGGGGGCGGGGATGGGGCCCGGCTCCCAGTCGCCGAACGCCTTCTCCACGCTGGGCAGGACGCTGTCGGGCGTGACGTCGCCCATCACCACCAGCGCGATGTTGTTGGGCCGGTAGTACGTCTCGTGGAACTGCCGCAGCGCTTCGAACGGAACCGACTGCAGCGAGGCATGTTCGGTGGCGGGGTCGCGTCCCTGCCCGTACACCGACGCAATGCGGTTCATCATCGCCAGGTAGTGCGTGCTGCTGGCGTGTTGCCACCCGAGGTCGTCGATCGTGTGCGCCAGCGTGATGACGCCACCGCGAAAGGCAGGCCGCTGCAGGCTCTCGGCCTGGAACTGCAGCCAGCCGTCGAGTGCGGACGACGGAAGGACCGAGTCGAAGCTCGTGCCCACATCGACGTAGCGGATGTCCTCGCCGATGCTGAACGACTTCGAGAGGTGCTTGGCGTCCCCTTGCGCGAGCGTTCCGATGCTGTCGCGATGCGCATCGTGAGCTTTCTGCAGCAGCGCCGCGCGGTCCTCCGTTTCGGAGGCGGCCAGCAGCGCCTCGTGCTGCGCCGCGAGGAAGGGAGCTTCGGCCTCGGGATCCTGGACCCCGACCTGAAGCGAGCCCTCTTGCACAATCTCGGTCATCCATTGCGCGACGCCGCGAGCGGTGTCGGGTTCTTCGGATGGGCCCGCGCGCACGACGACCTGAAGGCGAACCAGCGGCTCCTCGGGCCTGGGGACGACGTACACGGTCAGCCCGTTGCGGAGGCGATGCACCGTGGCGCCGACCGGATCGTCCGCGAGCGGCGTGTCGAGCGGGGTGGGCAGGTCCGTCGCTTCGACGACGGCGGTCCAGGGGTCGACGGGCGCAGCGGTGGATGGGTCGGTCGTTGTGACCTCCGGCTCGCGCTGCATCGCCACGCCCGCGACGGCGATCGCTGCAGCACCTGCGACGGGGAGCAGCCACCGGCGCCACGAGGGTTGTGGCTGCGTGCTGGCGCTGCGAAGTGCCTCGAGCAACGCCTCGAACGAAGGGAACCGATCCTCGCGAGCATACGCAAGGCCGCGGCGGATGAGCGCCTGCACGGCTTTGGGCACGGCCTTGCCCCCGAAGCCGAGCGCGTCTGGCTTCGAGCGGTTCATCGCCGCGAAGAGCTGGGTGACGGTCGAGCCCCGGAACGGCCGCTCGCCCGTGAGCGATTCGTACAAGGACACGCAGAACGCGTATTGGTCCGACCGCTCATCCGCGGTGGTGCCCATCAGCTGCTGCGGGTCCATGTACGCTGGCGTGCCCATGATCGTGCCCGTCTTCGTCATGGACGGCGGCGTGATCGTGGGGTCTAGGTCTCCTTCGGGGACGGCAAGGTCGGTGAGCGTGTCGGCGTCCATGCTCGCCCGCGCGAGGCCGAAGTCCATCACTCGAACGCGGCCGTCGTCGCCGACGAGCACGTTGTCGGGCTTGAAGTCGCGGTGGACCACGCCGGCGCTGTGGGCCGCGAGCAGGCCCTCGCCGGCGTCGACGTAGCGGGCGAGGGCATCGGCAATGCTGGGCTGCTCTTCGCGAACCCAGGCGGTCAGGGTGCGCCCTTGGACGAACTCCATTGCGATGAAGACCTGCCCATCGGCCCGGCCCACCTCGTAGACGTGGACGACGTTCGGGTGCGAGAGCTTTGCGAGCGCCTGCGCTTCACGGAGCAGTCGGGTGCGGCCCTGCGAATCGGGCACCATGCGCGACCGCAGAACCTTCACCGCGACGGTGCGATCGAGGTCGGGATCGTGGGCGGAATACACGACGCCCATGCCGCCCGCGCCCAGCTTTTCGAGGATCGTGTAGCGCCCGATCTCGGTCGGTTGCGCCGAAGCTCCGAGCAGCCGAGCCCGCGCGCGCTCGAGGGCAAGCTGGGATTCGAGGCGCGGCGGCTCTTCATCGGGCAGCTGCACGACGGTTGGCGCCGATGGCAACTCCTCCCCAGACCCCTCCACGTGAGAGCAGTGTACCAACGGGCGCCAGAGGTTCCCGCGAGCACGTACAGCGGTGAACTCGATGTCAGGACGAGGCGGTGGGTTCGCTACATTGACCGACCGGGATGGGGTCGCCGCCCATGACCGGCTGGATGCGCAGGGTGGACTTGATCTGCTCGAACAGCGCGCCGCCGGGTGCGGCCGTCGACCCTGGCGGGCCTCCGATCAGGAGGAACGCCCGCCCCTGCTCGCGCTGAAAGGCGAGCAGCGCGACCGAGCCGGCCTCGCTGCCGAAGGCCCACACGGCGCCGCGGGTCTTCTCGACGCAGACGATGGGCTGTCCGTCGCCGAGGGGCTCCGCAAGCTGGATGCCGAGGCTGCCAAAGACGTCCCCGGCCAGCTGGGGAAGCGGGCGGTCGTCTCGGGTGGACGCCGCAAGAATGTGGGCATCGATGCTCGGGTCGTCCCAGCGGAACCAGTCCCCGGGTCCGTCGGCAGGCTGCAGCGTCACGCCTTCGGGCAGCTCGAAGACCACGCTCTGATCCCAGTCCAGCGACAGCTGTACGGCGCCGCGCTGCGGTCCGGGTTCCTTCGTCGTTCCGATGCTGCCCGCCTCGCGTGAGGGTTCGGGCTCTGGAGCCGACGGTGTCGCGGCCGAAGAGGGCTCAGCGGGCGTCGGGGTCGCCGCATGTGCGCACCCAATGGAGAGCAAGGAGGTGAGGGCGAGCGTTCGGAGCATCATCGGTGCGTTTCGTCAGGGTTCGCAGGTGGCGAACTGTGCACCGCCTTGCGCATCGGCGTCGTCGAGCAGCGGGATGCCTTCATCGACGAGCACTTCACCCGTCACGTCGGTGACGCGAAACGAGAACGGGCCCTCACCCATTCCCGCCTCGCGGACGAAGTAGTTGTAGTCGAACCGGGGCACGTTCACCCACGCGCCGTCGAGCTCGACCTCGAGGGTTTCGACGGCGTGGCGAGCGTTGCGAATCTGCACGGCGGTCCACCACGGGTTGCTGCCGTCTTTGAAGTGGTAAACGACGGCACCCTCGACGTCGCACGGGATGTAGCGCCACTGGATCTCGACGCGTCCGTCTTCGAGCGGCGCGATGCGTTCGAACGCCTGAGGGCTGAGGTCGATGTCGCCGGGCGCACATTCAGGGCACAGGTCGACGATGCGTACATCGACGCTTCCGTTCGGACCGTCCACGCGGGCACAGGCTCCGCACGCAGCCGAGCCGGCGAAGTCGACCATGTTCATCGCGCCGACCATCAGGTCGTCAGGCGTTGGAGGGAATCCACAGGCCCCCGATCCGTCCGCGAAGTCGTAGTAGGTGCCTTCGCCGACGAATGTGGCCGCATCGGCACACGGCTCGACGGGCGCAGCGTCTTCGTTCGTATCCCCGGATGACGACGGGCATCCGAGCGCGAAGGCCCCAGCCAAGACGAACCGCGCTCGCAACCTCACGGCCCGAGCATACGCCTGTAGCTTTCGGCGTGCGCGCCGGTTGGGTTACAGGCCGCATCCGCCCCTCGAAGCGCTACATAAATTCACAGAGCCGGTCGTTGGCGTGGGCCTCTGACTGAGATATTCCGTCCACAGTGTCCGACGCAGCCCCTTCGGAAGCACCCTCGCTCCTTCGTCGCGCGCTGGGGTTTGCCACCCCTGTCGCCCTCGGGGTGCTGGCGTTCGTGATGATGCAGCGCGCGCGGGAGGAGCCTCCTCGGCGACCTCCGACCGAGCAGGGCCGCGCGGTCCGGACCGCGATGGTGCGAGAGGTCGAAGCGACGCCGCGGGCAGTCGGGTACGGGGTCGTACGGTCCTCGCGGGAGTGGAGCCTGGTTGCCGAGGTCTCCGGCCGCGTCGTCGAACTCAACGACAAGCTCGAGGACGGTCGCATCATTCGCAAGGGCGAGCTGCTGATCAAGATCGACCCCGCGGACTTCGAACTCAGCGCGTCGCAGCAGAAAGCGACGGTCAGCAACATCAAGGCGCAGCTGAGCGAGCTGAGCGCGCGGGAGAAGAGCACGCGGGCGAGCCTGTCCATCGCGCAGCGTTCGCTGGAGCTAGCACAGAAGGAACTCGAGCGGGTGAAGAAGCTCGAGCGAAGCGGGACGGCGTCGTCCTCCGAGGTCGACACGGCCGAGGTTTCCGTGCTGTCGCAGCGCCAGTCGGTGCAGTCGTACAAGTCCACGCTTGCGCAGATCCCCGCGCAGCGGCGCGCCTACAAGGCGCAGATCGAGCAGAACGAAGCCGGCGTAAAGACGGCCGAACTCTCGGTCACGCGAACAGAGCTGTACGCGCCGTTCGATGTCCGCATTCGCAGCGCCAACGTGGAACTCAGCGAGCTGGTCACGGTTGGGGCCACGCTGGCCGAGGGTGATGGCATCGCGCTGGCTGAGGTGCCGGCCCAGTTCTCGATCGGCTCCTTGATGCCCCTCATCGCACCGCCGGGGGAAGGCGTCCCGGCTCGCCCTCCGAGTGCGGACGAGGTCCCGGCGCCCGTAGCCAAAGGAGACGAGGCCCTGTCGCCCCGCGCCTTGGCCCGTCGATCGGCACAGGCTGGCCTCAGCGCAACCGTCACCCTCGAAAGCGGCTCGGTCATGACCTCGTGGGAAGCAGCCTTCGATCGCTTCGCCAACGTGGAGAGCGCGACGCGGACCGTGTCGGTGGTGGTTTCGGTCGACGACCCGTTCGGAAAGGCAACGCCGGGCCGCCGACCCCCGCTGGTCTCCGGCATGTACGTCCAGGTTGAGCTTCAAGGGATGGCTCGTCCCGGCTGCATCGCAATCCCACGGAGTGCGCTGCGGTCGGATGCGATTCACGTGGTCGGTGCAGAGCAGCGCCTGGAGATCCGGCCCGTCGAGGTCGCGTTCGTGCAGGAGGACTACGCCTGCATTCGAACGGGCATCGCGCCCGGAGAGCAGGTCGTGTTGACGGACTTGGTCCCGGCCATTGAAGGCATGCTGCTCGAACCACGCGTCGACGAGCGCGCCGCGACGCAGATGGACGAGCTCTTCGCGACGGGAGACGACGCCAAGTGATCTCCTATCTCGCGCGGCATCCCACCGCCGCCAACCTGCTGATGATCACCCTGCTTTTGCTCGGGGTGCTCGGACTGACCTCGCTTCGGCGGGAGACCTTTCCAGAGTTCACGCCCTCGGTTGTGACCGTGACGGTGGCCTACCCTGGCGCGTCCGCCGAAGACGTCGACGAGGCGATCATCGCGCGGATCGAGGACGCCGTAGACGGTACCGAATCCCTCGACCGGATGACGTCCACCGCCCGCGAAGGCGTGGGCGTGGTGACGCTCGAGATGGAGGACGACGGCGAACTCGACGCGTTCAAGTCCGACATCGACAGCGCCGTCGACGGCATCACGGACTTCCCCGCCGAGGCCGAAGACCCGATGGTGGCGGAGGCCGCAGGGATGACCGCGGTTGCGTCGATCGCCGTGATGGGCCCGATGAGCGTGCCCGACCTCGAGCGCTACTGCGAGAGCCTCAAGGATGAGCTGCAGCGCTACGAGGAGGTCTCGCAGATCGAGATCGCGGGCTTCTCCACGCCGCAGCTTCAGGTACGGGTGAAGCAGTCCGTCGCGGCCTCGTACGGGCTCAGCGTCGGCGACCTTGCCGACCTCATTGCGGCTCAGAGCTTGGACCTTCCCGTGGGCTCGCTCGAGACCCGCGGCGGCGAGATCCTCGTGCGCTTTGCGGAACAGCGCCGCAGCATCGAAGAGTTCGCGAGGCTGCCGGTCGTGGGTTCGGCGCTCGGAGGGGAGGTGCCGCTCGGCGACCTCGCCGACATCGAGTACACGTTCGAGAACGCCGAGGAGCAGACGCAGTTCGACGGTCGGCGAGCGGGCCTGCTGCGCGTCAGCAAGACCTCCAGTCAAGACGCGCTGGAGATCTTTGCGGCGATCGAGGAGTTCGTGGCGCTCAAGTCGGCCACGGCGCCTCCGGGCGTGGAGCTCGTGATTACCGACGATGCCGCGACACCGATCGCGCAGCGCCTCGAGCTGCTCACGACCAACGGTGTGCAAGGCCTGGTGCTCGTCTTCGTCACGCTGTGGCTGTTCTTCAACACCCGCTTGGCGCTTTGGGTCGCAGCCGGCCTGCCCGTGTCGTTCATGGGCGGCCTGTGGATCATGGCGCAGATCGGCTACACGCTGAACATGATGACCATGATGGCCCTGCTGCTGGCGCTGGGGCTGTTGATGGACGACGGCATCGTGCTCGCGGACAACATCGCGGCGCACCTTCGGCGGGGGAAAACCTCCTACCGCGCAGCGATCGACGGGGTGACCGAGGTGTGGCCCGGCATCGTCTCGTCGTTCCTCACCACGGTCTGCGTCTTCACGCCGCTGTCGCTGCTCGACGGCGAGATCGGGCGGGTGCTGCTGGTGATCCCGGTCGTGTTGATCGCGGTGCTCAGCGTGAGCCTGATCGAGGCATTCGGCATCCTGCCCAACCACATCGCGCACTCGCTGCACGGCCGCGACATCAACGAGCGATCCAAGGCGCGCGCCTGGTTCGACGACAAGTTCGAGCACTTCCGCGAAAACGTGGTCGGTCACGCGTCGGACTGGGCGATCAAGAATCGCTACGTCACCATCGGGGGCGCGATCGCCTTCTTCGTCCTCTCGCTGGGCCTGCTTGCGGGCGGCCAGCTCAAGTTCGAGGGCTTTCCCGACACGGACGGAGACACTGTGCAGTTTCGGCTGCGCATGCCCGCTGGCACGCCGCTGGACTCGACCCAGGCCGAAGTCGACCGGGTCGTCGCGGGCCTGCAGCAGGTCAACGAAGAACTCACGCCACAGCAACCCGACGGCGCGCCGCTGGTAGAGAACGTGGTCGTTCGGTTCAACTACAACCCGGACTCTCCCGACTCCGGCCCCCACATCGCGACGATCACCGCGGACCTGCTCAGCGTGGAGGTCCGCACCACCTCGCTCGACGAGCTCAAGTCGGCGTGGCGGAAGGCAGTGGGGCCCATCTCCGACGCGACGTCGGCCAGCTTTGCCAACGCACAGATGGGTCCCGGTGGCGCTGCGATCGAGCTGCGCGTTCAGGGCCAAGACCTGTCGCGAATGTCGGATGCGGCCGCCGAGGTCGAGCGCTGGATCGGCGGCTTCGAGGGTGTCTTCGATCTGGGGACCGACCTGCAGCCGGGCACGCCGCAGGTTCGCGTTCGCCTGCGATCCGGTGCGCTGGGCAGCTCGGCGCAGTCATTGACCGTGGCGCAACAGCTTCGTTCGGCATTCTCGGGCGACCGCGCCCAAGACGTTCGGATCGGGACGCAGGACTATGAAGTGACCGTGCAGCTCGCGGCATCGGGTCGCGACACGCTCTCGGACCTCGAGTACTTCGAGCTTCAGATCGGGGGCCAGCGCGTGCCGCTGGGCACCGTCGCCGACATCGAAACCGACGCAACCTATGCCGCCATTGCTCGCGTCGACGGCATCCGCACGGTCACGTTGACGGGGGACATCGATGCCGAGGTCGCGAACTCGGCCGAGCTGATGCAGCGATTCAGCACTGAGCTTCTTCCCCAGCTTCAGGAGAGCTATCCCGAGCTGGCGTTCGAGGTCGGCGGGTCCACCGAAGAGTCCGGCAAGACCGCGCAGTCGATGCTGACGGCGTTCGGTGCGGGCCTTTTCGGAGTGTTTTTCCTGCTGAGCTTCCAGTTCCGTTCGTACGTCGAGCCGCTCGTCGTCATGCTGGCAATCCCGCTCGCGCTCACCGGCGTGCTGTGGGGGAACCTGTTCATGGGCGACCCGCTGACGCTGCCGGGCATCCTGGGCTTCATCTCCTTGGCGGGCGTCGTGGTGAACGACTCGATCCTGCTGATGGTGTTCATCAAGGTCGGCATCGTCGAGGGGAAGAGCGCCCTGGATGCAGCGCAGGCAGCGTCTCGCAGCCGGTTCCGCGCGATCTTGCTGACCTCGGCGACGACGGTCGCAGGCCTGGTGCCGCTCATGTTCGAGCGCAGCCAGCAGGCGCAAACGCTCATCCCGGTCGCGACGAGCATCGTGTTCGGCATGCTCGCGTCCACGGTGTTGCTGCTGCTTGTGCTGCCAGCGCTGTATGTGGTGCTGGGCGACTTCGGGCTCACGGCGCGTCCGGGTGCGACGGTCGGCGGTGCCGAAGAGGACGACGTCTCCGTGTAGTCTGTCCTGTGCGCTGCACGTCCGGGGCCTGGTGGGTCTTGCGCGAGCGCATGGGCCGCGCCATCCTCGACGGGGGACCCTGGACGTGCGGTTTATCGTCAAAAGCAACCTCTTCGGCATCCGCGGATTGAGCTGGGGCCTCGTACTGATGCTCGGCGCGAGCGCTGGGTGTGCGCGCTCCAACCCCGCGTTCTCGGACGAGGGCGGCACGGGGTCCGGCAGCGACACCTATGTCGACGAGAGTTCTTCCTCGACGACACAGAGCGAGCCGGACAGCGTGTGCGGCAACGGAGTCGTCGAGGGCATGGAGGTGTGCGACGCAGGCCCCGCCGGTCCGGAGGTCGGGTGCGTCGAGTGCCAGATCCCTCGCTCCTGCCTTCACATCCACACGCTCGACGACGCGCTGCCTTCGGGCCAGTACGACATCAAGCCCGACGGGTCCGAGGCTTACGTCGCTGCTTACTGCGACATGGAGACCGACGGCGGCGGCTACACCTTCTTGAAGATCGATGGGGAAAGACTCAAGGCGCAGGGGGCGGAAGACCGTTGCGCGGAGTTTGGAATGCAGCTGTGGATTCCGAGGAGTCCGGCGCATCTTCAGGCTGGTGTCGACGTTGCACTGGACCCTGAGATCCCTCCCAATGCCGACCACCTCTATCTCGAGATCATGGGCGTGCGACCGAAGGAGCTGCTGGGCAGCACCTGTGGCAACCAGGCACTGAACAGCGATAACGAGGAATGCGGGTGGGAGGCATCCGACGGTGAGAACTTCTTCGTGACGGAAGCGCCGATGGGCCCAGAGCCCAATGGAGACCCCATCAGCACGACCGTGGTGTCCATGCAGTACTACTGGTCACCAGAGGGAGACCTCACCGATTTGAACGACTGGGCCGGCGAGGGTCATGGCGCGCCCCGCTTCATGTGTGACGTCGGCGACAAGTATTAGTGCGGCTCGTCGTCCATGGGGCCGAGGTCGCACGGGTGACCCGTTTGCCAGTCGATGAAGGCATCCCACGGTGTCTCGTCCGCGGGCACTGTGTAGAACTCTTCGCCGTAGATCGTCTCGAATTCGACGACGGTGAGGCATCCCGTTGCCTCCCAGATCACGAAGCCTCCTCGTACAGCACAATGGAGGAAGTCGCCGATGATCGAGACGTTGTAGTGATCCGGGAAGTCGCACTGGCCGGGGTGTGAAGTGTGTTCGGCTCGCCGGACCTGTCGCCCGAGGCGTTTGTGGGGAGCTTCGAGGAGCGACGTTGGCGGCGTCGTGCCCACCCCAGGAACGGGAGGAGGAGCCACGGCGCAGCGCGGTTGCCCGAAGTTCTGCAGCCGCCTTCGGTCGCCGTGGCGCTGCCGGTCGAGCCGGAGCTGCCTCCGTCGGTATCGTCGGGCGCGGAGGAGTCCTCGCTGCCGTCGTCGTTTGCTGCGCCGTCGTCTCCTTCGCTCCCGCCCGCGCCCTCGCTCGTTGGCGTCGGCCCGGACGTGGTGTCGCCTCCTGTGGACGTCGCGGTCTCGCTTTCGCCCGAGGAGGTGGAGGTATCGCCGTCACCGCCGGACGACGTGGACTCGCTGGGGCCGCCACTGCTGGAGCCGTCGACGTCCTGCACGTCGCAGACGTCACCCGCGTCATCGCCGTCTCCGTCGGCTTGATCGGGGTTGAATGCGCCTGGGCAGCTGTCGACGTCTCCACACACGTCGTCTGCGTCGACGTCGTTGTTGGCGTCGTCGGGGCAGGGATCGCACGCGTCCCCGAGCGCATCCCCGTCGGCGTTGGCCTGGTCTTCGTTGTCGACGTCGGGGCAGTTGTCGACTTCGTCGCAGTGCGTGTCGGCGTCGCCGTTCGTTTCACACGAGCACAGGTCGCCGACGCCGTCCCCATCGAGGTCGGCCAAGTCGGGGTTGGCGAGCGCGGGGCAGTTGTCGATCGGGTCGCAGACGCCGTCGCCGTCTGCGTCGTTCTCGTCGCTGTCAGGACAAGGATCGCACGCGTCTCCGGCCGGGTCTCCGTCGGCGTTCTCCTGCGTGGAGTTCGGAATCCACACGCAGTTGTCGTCGTCGTTCGGAATGCCGTCGTCGTCGATGTCGTCGTCGAGCCCGTCCGAGGCTCCGTCTCCGTCATGGTCGCCCTCGCAGGCGTCGCTGTCGGGGATCAGGATGCAGGGATCGTCGCAGTCGGGGATGTCGTCCGCGTCGGTGTCGACGTCGGACACGCCGCAGCCGCACGCGCCGGGCTCGGTCTTCTGCGGATCACCGGGGCAGGCGTCCACGCAGGTCGCGACGCCGTCTTCGTCCGCGTCAACGTCGGAAACGCCACATCCGCACGCACCGGGTTCGGTCTTGTTGGGGTCGTCGGGGCAGGCGTCGAGACAGTCGGGCGTGTCGTCGTCGTCGGTGTCGGTCTCGGGGACGCCGCAGCCGCACAGGCCAGGCTCGGTCTTGTCGCCGTCGTTGGGGCACCCGTCGTTGCAGTCCGGGGTGCTGTCGGTGTCGGAGTTGGTGTCGGGGACGCCGCAGCCGCACAGGCCGGGCTCGGTCTTGTCGCCGTCGGCTGGGCAGCCGTCGAGGCAGTCCGGGATCGAGTCGGTTTCGGAGTTCGTGTCTGCGGTCCCGCATCCGCACAGGCCGGGCTCGGTCTTGTCCGGATCGGTTGGACAGCCGTCGAGGCAGTCGGGCAGCGCGTCGGAGTCGGTGTTGGTGTCGGGGACGCCGCAGCCGCACAGGCCCGGAGTCGTCTTGTCTCCGTCCGCCGGGCAGCCGTCGAGGCAGTCGGGCACCGCGTCCGTATCGGAGTTGGTGTCGGGGACACCGCAGCCGCACTCACCGGGTTCGGTTTTGTCGCCGTCGTCGGGGCAGCCGTCGTTGCAGTCCGGGGTGCTGTCGGAGTCGGAGTTGGTGTCTGGGGTGCCGCAGCCGCACAGTCCCGGCTCGGTTTTGTCGCCGTCGTCGGGGCAGCCGTCGCTGCAGTCTGGGGTGCTGTCGGAGTCGGAGTTGGTGTCTGGGGTGCCGCAGCCGCACAGTCCCGGTTCGGTTTTGTCGCCGTCGTCGGGGCAGCCGTCGTTGCAGTCTGGGGTGCTGTCGGAGTCGGAGTTGGTATCGGGGGTGCCGCATCCGCAGACGCCAGCAGCGGTTTTGTCGCCGTCGTCGGGGCAGCCATCCGAGGCGGTCGGCGTTCCGTCGTCGTCGCTGTCGGCGGCGGCAAGCGCCGCATCACAGTCCACGCGAGGGAAAGACTCGCCGAGCCTGGTGTCGAGAATGCTGACGCCGGTCGAGGCCAGCGTGCTCAGGATTTGGTCTGGCGACAGTCCCGGGTCGTGCTCACGCAGCAGCGCCGCGCACCCGGCCGCAGCGGGACCCGCCTGCGACGTTCCGGTACGGTTCTCGGTGCCGCCGCTTTCGTCGGCAGAGATGACGCGAGCGCCGGGCGCGAGCAGGTCGAGATCGCTGGTGGCGTTCGAAAAGCACCCGACCTGATCGGTGCTGGGCGTCGCATCGGAGCACACCGGGTAGTTGAAGGTGCTGGTGGGGAAGTTGGAGTCGTAGACCGCGCCCACCGAGATGACTTCGTCGATGCACGCGGGCAGCGAGATGCCCTCCGTCGAGCCCTCGTTGCCCGACGCCGCAAACAGCGTCGTGCCCTGTGCGCGCAGCGTCTGGGCAAGGTCTGCGGTGAGGGTGTTGGCTGCGTTGCCCGCAAAGCAGTCGGTCGAGAAGGCGCCGACGCTCATGTTGATGATGTCGGTCTCGGGTCGGTTCAGCGCGACCCACTCGAGTCCGAGGAGCAGGTTGCTGTAGGAGCCGGAGCCGCTTGCACCTTGGACCTTGGCGGCGATCAAGCTCGAGCCCGGTGCGGCCCCTGTCGGCGCGACGTTGCCGCTGCCCACCATGATCCCCGAGACGTGCGAGCCGTGTCCGTTGTCATCGGCGGCGGAGCCATCCCCGAGCTGCTCGGTCGTGCCATCGGGGCAGCATCCGGCGCCGCTGAGGGTGCAGAAGCAGATCTCATCGACGAGGGCGTCCGCGAGGTCGCCGTGGTCCGCATCGACACCCGTATCGAACACGGCCACCACCACGCCGCTCCCGTCGACGTCGTAGGTCGACCGCGCTTCGGGGACATCGATCAACGCCATCGCCTGGCTGAGCTGGACGTTCAAGACCGGGTCGGCTTCGACCCGAAGGATGCGCGGGTCGGCGAGCAGCGCATCCAACCCATCGCCGTCGACCGTGGCCACGACCACCGGCATGGTCGAAAACGTGTTCTCGAGCCGAAGTCCGCCGATCGTGCCAAGCCATGCCCGCGTGCCGTGGTCGTCGGCCGCCAGGAGAGCTTCGCGCGTGTTCAGCGACGCATGCAGTTGTGCGGCCGCTTGAAGCTCGGGCGCGTCGTGGACCACCAGCACCTGCTGGCTGCGGGGCCCCGCAAGCGAGACCAGCGCCGGGTCGAGGCGTCCCTCTCGCGCTGCAGCCTGACGATCTGCCGTGAGCGGTGCCGTCGCTGTAGGTTCGTCGACCTCGAGTGCGCCGAGATCTTCGGCGTCTTCGGGCGAAGGTGCGTCGCAGGCCGTAAGGGCCGTGCATGCCGCGAGAATGAGCGTCGAGTCGACGATCGAGCGCATGTAGCGTCTGTACGTTCCCGAGGGTGGGAAAGCTGGCCGGGTTTGGACCTCGGCCGCGGCGCAGGTGTTGATTCGGACCCTTCCGCGGTTCGAACCGTCCGAGCACGTCACCGCACCCGGGCGATCACCCTACGCGGTGTCGACATGTTCGTCGAGGACACGTCGACCTCATCTGCGACCTGGCGCACCCGTCCTGCGAGACCTGCAGAGTCTTCGTCGGCGTCGGCGATCTCTGCAGGGGTTACAGGTGCGCCGACGTGTGCGGCCGACTATGCCGGCTCGATCTTGTGCGTGTGGCCGCCGTCGTTGTCGGTGAACGTCGCGGTCCACACGTACTTGGCGCCCGCCTCATCGGTGACGTCGCACTTCACCACGGCGTCTTTCACGGCGACCCACACGTCGCCATGACAGTCGACCTCCTTGACCTCGTGTCCCTTCGCCTTGAGGTCGGCGGCGATCTCGGGCTCGACTTTCTCGACCACGAGGGTGTGGTCGCGCGGCGTGGCGAAGACGGTGCCTTTGTCGTCGATCACCTCGAGCGAGAAGTGGACTTCGATCCCGTTGACGTCGGCGGTGCACTCGAACTTGTTGCCCTTCTCGAGCTTTTGTCCGGACGGGCAGGTGACCGACGTCGCGGTGACGCCCTCCTTCTTGAGGAGCGACTCCACGAGACCCTGCGCTTGCACGGGGTCGATCGTGTTCAGGGCGTCGCAGCCGAGCAGGGTGGTGCAGGCGAGGGCGAGGACAGGTGCGAGTCGGCGCATGGCCGCATCGTATCGCGGTGCGTCACTCGGCGTCGCAGCGGAAGCCGCTGATGCACTGATCGGTGCTGGTACACTCGCAAACGCCGTCTGCGTTGCAGGTATCGAGCAGGCAAGGGATGCCGATGTCGCAGCGATCGCGACAGTACGTGTCGCCCTCATCGGTGGGCGCGCCGCAGGCGTATTCAGTGCCGAGCGCGGCGCAGGGCTCGTCGTCGGTGCACACGATGACGCACTGGGGCAGACCCTCCACGAGTTCGCACGTGCTGCCGGCCGTCCAGGCTTCGCAGGTCTCGTCGCCGTCACAGACCGGGGGGACGCACATGCCGTCGACGCAGCCGTAGTTGCCCGGGTATTCGAACGAGGGGCAGGGCTCCTGGCCAGCTCGACAGCAGTCAGCCGCGAACTCGCACTCCTTGCGGCAGGTGTCGAACTGCGGGGCGAAGACCGGGGCAGATTCCGTCGTGGACGACGATGAGGTGCCGTCGATGATCGTCGTCGATGAGGTCGAGGCGAGGCCGGTCGAGCCAGCGTCCGTCTCGGCTGGGCTGTCGCTCGTATCGCAGCCCGCTCCGCACAGCACCAATGCAAGCCACGCGCGTCGCACGGCGTCAGTGTACGGGAGTTGACGCCGCATCTCGCGGGGACGGCGAGCCCCACCGCGGGGTCTCAGAGCGACAGCGGGAGCTCGAGATGCTCTGCGTAGATGCGGTCGCGAAAGGCCACCAGCGCGGGGTCGAGGGCTGTGGCCGTGGCCTCGTCGAGCCACGTGAACGTTGCACGGGTGCTTTCCCGCATCGCGCACTGCTCGGGCGGAAGCGGGTTGAACATGCCGACGCAGCACGCGAGCTGGATGTCGGCGGCCGTGAGCGCATCGCCGACGAGATACGGGGCGCCGTCCCGCAGCCGCCCCGCGAACATGCCCAGCAGCGAGATCACGCGGGCCTGGGCCGCTTCACCGGCCTGCGGGGTGTAGCCGTACTTCTTCGCGAGGTACCCGGCGACCTTGGGCGCGAATCCGCCGGCACCGTTGAGGCCGGCGTGAACGGCCTCAAGGCGGCGACTGTAGGCGAGCCCTCCCTCTCCGAGCAGCTCGTGGCACAGGCCCATCGCCAGCGCCCGCTCGGCGGGATCGCTGGGAAGAAGCGCCGGCGTCGGGGCGAGTCGTTCGGCGAGAAGAAGGATCTCGGCCCATCCACTGCGGGGTGCCTCGCGCTCGAAGACCGCAACCGGTCCGGTGAGTTGTCCGGCCCACGTCTGAAGTGCGGGCTGGTCGTAGACGAGCCGCGTTGCGACCCAGGGGATCGACTTGACGTGGAAGACGCCCTTGGCGGCCTCGCCCCACGGGCTTGGCGTTCCGCCGACCACCACCATGCGAAGGCCTTCATGGGCGACCGCCTCTTCAACGCTGACGTATTCGAACGACACGGCGTGATCGTGGCGCGGAGCGGGCGCGTGGCGCGATGCGTTCCCTCCAAACGCCGCTACGCGGTTACCGATGGCCCGCAGCAGCCCGCATCACTCTGGGATGCACTGCGAGACGTAGGTGCGGAACACGAAGTCGATGTTGGGGCTGAAGCTGCCGCGGCCTCCGTCGTAGGCGTCGAAGTTGGCGATATCCACCCATCCGACCGTGATGTTGGGGACGGTAAAGCGCACCGTGTAGACCTCGCCCGCGGTCATGGGAATCGGTTCGTCGAGCTCGAACTCCTGCATCGTGTTGAAGACGTCAGCGAAGATCACGTCCTGGCTGCCCAATTCGATGCCACCGATTCCTTCGCCCGCGTAGAATCGCAGCTCTCCGGGAGAGTCACCGTTGACCGGCGAGCCGACGCCCAGGTCGACCAGCGTCAGGCCGCCGGAGAGCCCAACCGTGAAGGACTGCCACTGATCGGTGGAGCCGGAGCCCGCATTGCTCTGCACGTTGACTTGATCGGAGATGCCCCCGTTGACCGGCTCGCAGACGCACGTCCCGTCGTTGACGGTGGCGAGCGGGTCGAAGTTGCTCGCGCTGGGCGTCGTGCACCCCCAGCACGGCGCGCCCAGCCCGTTGCATACGCCGCACGCATCGACCACGGCGTCGCCGTTGGGAACCCCGGCGCAATCGAGGCAGGAGGTGCCGTCGCCGTTGCACACGCCGCATTCGTCTTCGACGGCGTCGCCATTGGGAACGCCGTCACAGTCGGCGCAGGAGGAGTCGTCACCGCCACAGACCCCGCACGCGTCGATCACTGCGCCGCCATTGGGAACGCCGTCACAGTCGGCGCAGGAAGAACCATCTCCATTGCAAACGCCGCATTCGTCTTCGACGGCATCGCCGTTGGGAACGCCCTCGCAGTCGGCGCAGGAGGAGCCATCGCCATTGCACACGCCGCAGTCGTCCTCGACGGCGTCTCCCTCGGGCGTGCCCTCGCAGTCGACCTGCACGGCGTCGGTCGTCTCGCCGCTCGAAGTGCCTTCGGGTTCACCCGTCGAGGTCTCGTCGGTGTTCGGCTCATCGGTCGTGGAGGAACCCTCGCCGGCGCTGCCGCTCATGCCGCCGTCGTCGACGGGGCCGGTGGTGCCGACGTTCGAGCTGTCGCTCTCCGCGGGGATGGGCGCCCCTGTCGAGGCGTCACCTGTACTTCCCGACCCCAACGGGACAACGGGTTCCGAGAAGCACGCAGTGATCGCTACTGAGACGACCACCCCCACGAAGGCGAGAGACGGACGAGACATCCAAGAAGGCAGTCCGCCTCGGCTGAGATTGTCCGGATTTTTTTTCAACCTTTGGCGGCGATGCAGCTCGAACGGCCTCTGAACGGGTGGCGTGTCGATCGTGATGTTGCGGTGGATCGAGCCACACCGGGCCAAGACCCGGCGGGGCGTGTTTCCCGCCACGACGAACGTCTTTCGCGAGCACCGTTACGCGTCAGCGCTTGTTGCTCGGCGTCCTCCGCGAGCGCGCATGCGTCGGATTTCCGTTTGCACTCGGCGCCGGACGGGTCGAGCGCGGCGCAGGCCCGCGTCTCCCTCGCTTGGCAGCGGCGCATGAGCTCGACGAGATCACCCGTGGAGCGGCTCTGGGACATCGCGCTCGTTCCTCGCGTCCCGGACCCCTGTTGGGCATACCAGCAGGTTTCGAGGCTAAAAGTCCAAGAAAACGCATCCTTATGCTGTGGTCCGGGGAGTTGCGGGCCCCGCTGGAGCATCCGCACGGGGGGATTGGACGACGCGGTCGCCCGTCGGCAGGTGAAACATTCGAACCGGCGACGACGACATGGACGACCAACCCGGGTTCTCTCCGGTATACGTACTCGCCCCACGCCGACTTGGCGCACGTCAGCGTCATCTCATTCAGAGGCACCATGCCGGAAAAACAGCAAAAACACCGAGGCAAGCTCGTCGTCTTGACGCCTGGCCTCGGAGCCGTCGCCACAACCTTCATCGCCGGAGTCGAGGCCATTCGACGCGGCCGCAGTGATGCGATCGGGTCGTTGTCTCAGATGCAGACCATCCGTATCGGAGCACGCTCGGAAGGCAACGCCCCGCTCATTCGTGACTTCCTCGATCTCGCACCGCTCAGCGACCTGTGCTTTGGCGGCTGGGACCCCGTTCCAGACGACGCGTACACCGCAGCCAAGCGCGCGGGCGTGCTGAGCACCGACATTCTCGAGCCGATGGCCGACTTCCTTCGCGGCATCGTCCCCATGAAGGCGGCGTTCGATCAAGCGTACGTCAAACGCCTCGACGGGCCGAACGTCAAGAGCGCCAAGACCAAGTACGACCTCGCGCAGGAGCTGAGGCAGGACATCCGCGACCAGATCGCCTCCCACGGGGCCGACCGCGCGGTCATGGTGTGGTGCGGCTCGACCGAGGTCTACCTGCAGCCGACGGCCGTGCATCAGAGCATCGAAGCCTTCGAAGCGGGTCTTCGCGCCAATGACGAGGGGATCTCGCCCTCACAGCTCTATGCGTACGCAGCCATCCAGGAAGGCGTTCCGTATGCCAACGGCGCGCCCAACCTCTCTGCCGACTGCCGGGCGCTCGAGCAGCTTGCCCTCGAAAAGGGCGTTCCTCTCGCGGGCAAGGACTTCAAGACCGGTCAGACGCTGATGAAGACCGTGCTCGCGCCCGCCTTCAAGGCGCGCATGCTCGGCGTTCAGGGGTGGTTCTCGACGAACATCCTCGGCAACCGCGACGGCGAGATCCTCGACGACCCGGGCAGCTTCCGTGCGAAGGAGGTCACCAAGTCCGGCGCGCTCGACTGCATCCTGCAGCCGGAGATGTACCCGAAGCTGTACGGCGACCTCTACCACAAGGTTCGCATCAACTATTACCCACCTCGTGGCGACGCCAAGGAGGGCTGGGACAACATCGACATCAAGGGTTGGCTCGGCTACCCGATGCAGATCAAGGTCGATTTCCTGTGTCGGGACTCCGTCTTGGCGGCGCCGATCGTCCTGGACCTGGCGCTGTTCCTCGACCTCGCCGGTCGGGCCGGCCTCGCGGGTATTCAGGAGTGGCTCAGCTTCTACTTCAAGAGCCCACACGTCCCCGTGGGGCACGTCCAAGAGCATGACCTGTTCATCCAGCACATGGCGCTCAAGAACCGGCTGCGGGTGCTCGGTGGCGCTGAGCCTGTGACGCATTTGTCCGAAGGCATCGAAGCCTAGCGGCCGCCATGCAACCCACCCGCTCTTCATCGAAGCCTCGGGCCGCAGTGATCCTCGCAGCTGGGTTCGGCTCCCGGCTGTCGGGGGTCTCATCGCAGACGACGAGCAAGCCGCTCACCCCCGTGGCTGGCCGCCCGCTGCTCTATCGAACCCTCGATGGGCTGCTCGACGCTGGCTGCGAACGCATCGTCATCGTCATCGGGTTCGGGGCGGAAGAGCTGCGATCGCAGGTCGAGACGGGCTACGACCGGGAGGTCGAGCTGGAGTTCGTTGTGAATCCTCACTACCAGCTCGCGAACGGGGTCTCGTTGCTTTGTGCGCGGGAACACGTCGACGGGGACTTCATCCTGACGATGGCCGACCACGTCTTCGACCCCTCGATCCTCGACATGGCGATGGCGTATGAGCTCGCTCCCGACAGCGCGTGTCTGCTCGTCGACTCGAAGATCGATCAGGTCTTCGACCTGGACGATGCCACGAAGGTCTGGGCCGAGGGCGACACCCTCGTCGAGATCGGCAAGCAGCTCACGCGTTACAACCGCGTAGACACCGGTTGTTTCGTGTGCAGCGCGGCGCTGTTCGACGAGATCGCCGCCGTCTACGACAGCAAGGGCGATGCGTCGCTCTCGCACGGGGTGCAGGCTCTAGCGCGTTCGGGTCGCATGAAGCTGCTCGACGTCGGAGACGCGCGCTGGCAGGACGTCGACACGCCGGAAATGCTTGCCGAGGCCGAAGCCTGGCTGAGCGAATAATTGCGTCCAGATTTGTAGTTCGCGCTACGACTACCTGGGAAACGAGACGACTGCGGGCCTTCGCTCACATGCGAACGCGAAGAATTCGCCGGTTCGTGATGCATCCGTAACTTCGGTGGGGCGACTAACGCACTAAGGCGCGGGCCCCCCTCCCGCCCTCCAGCTCTATCGCCGTGGCTTCTCATTCGACCCGCCAAGCCGTCGTCCTCGCGACCGAGACCAGCGCCGCTTTCTCCAAAGATGGTCGCCAGGTGCCTCTTGCGCAGACGCGTGTCGGCGGCATCACACTGCTCAAGCGTTCGCTACTCACGCTCGACAGGCAGGGAATTCGACGCTTTGCCGTCGTCACCGCTGGCGGTCCCGACGCGGAACGCGCGCGAGCCGAGGCGGCACGCGACCCGCAGCTCCAAGCGCTCGACATCTCCTGGACCGTCAACGAGGAGCGGCCCGAAGACGACGGCTACAGCGTCCTGCTCGGGGGCCAAACGCTCGGCGACGACTTTCTCGTTGTCCCCGCCGACCGCATCTTCGACCCGAAGATCGCTGGCGCACTCGTGGCGGCCCGCAGCGACGGCACCAGGCTCGTCGTCTCCCGCGTCGTCGCGTCCGGGTCATCGCAGTCATCATCGCAGTCATCGTTCACCGGGCTCATGCGGGGCGGCCGCGCGCTGATGCGTTCGCTGCGGCGTCGAGAGGCTCGCCGCGAGTCGATGCTCCTCGCCGACGTGCTCACCGACTTCGCCTCCGCAGACCGGCTCGGAGTGGTCGACGTGGAGGATGCCTACGTCCAGGTCGTCCGTGACCCGTCGTCGCGCAAGAACGCCGACGCGACTCTGCTCAGGGCGCTGCGAAAGCCAGTCGACGGGCTCGTCGCGCGCTACGTCAATCGCGTGTTCAGCCTCGCGGTCACGCGGCTGCTCCGCAACACGCCCGTGACCCCCAACCAGATTACCGCGGTCTCGTTCGGGGTCGCGGCGCTGGGGGGGCTCACCTGCGCACAGGCAACGGTCGCCCACCCCGGCTGGCTCGTACTCGGTGCGCTCTTGTGGCAGCTTGCCTCGATGCTCGACGGGGTCGATGGCGAGCTCGCGCGGCTGAAGTTTTCTGGCAGCAGCCTCGGCGAGTGGCTCGACACGCTCTCCGACGACATGGGGCGGATCGTGTTCTTCGTCGGCGCGGGCATCGGAACCTCCGCCGTGTTCGGAAGCTCGGTCTGGATGGTCGTGCTCGCGCTGTGCGTCGTGGCTCAGCTCGGCACATCGATCCCGATCTACCGCAAGCTCCTGCAAGCCGGGTCGGGCTCCCACTTCGCGCTCGACTGGAACGACCCGGCCGACCAGGGCAGCGCTTGGAAGCGCTTCAAGGACCGCTTCGGTTTCTTCGGGCGACGCGACACGTACATCGCGATGTGGCTGATCTTTGCCCTCCTGGGCCTGTTGAAAGTGGGCATTGTCTTGACGGCCACGGTCACCTTCTTCGTGCTCATCAATGAGCTCCTCAGCCCTCGGCAGGGGCGCGGCGGCGTGGTCGCGGCCGAGCGCAAGCCGGCGGGCACCGTCCTCACGCGGTAGGCCGGGCGTCCTGGCCACGGTTCTCATGCTGCGGCTTTCGATGCGTCGGATCACTCGCAAAGTGTCAGCATTCGCGGCACTGCTGTAGGCGTGCAAACGGTGGTGCACCCGAGGCTCGTCGCGATCGCGCGTTGGCTCGCCAACCTCGTCGCGAGCTCGAAGCGCCGCGCCTGGACGACGCTGGGGCTCGCTCTGGTCGTGGTTGTCGCGGCAGGCTTGTACGCGCGCGGGATCCGCGTCAACACCAACCTCGAGGCGTTGCTCGCCGACGACTCTCCGAGCGTGCGCGCACTCGGAGAGCTTCGCGAGCGCCAGGGCCCGACGGACCTCCTCAACATCGCCGTTCGGAGCACGGACCCGGAGGCCAACCGCAGGCTGGTCGAGGACGTTCTCGCCGCCGTGCAGACCTGGCCCGAGGTTCGTGACGCCTATATCGACCTCGACTACACACCGCTGCGAGATCACGCGCTCTACTACCTCGAGGTCGACGAGCTCGAGGACCTCCGCGACCGACTCCGCGCAGAGCGGAAGAGGGCCGTCGCCAACTCGATGGGCCTCACGGGTGTCGACATCGACCCCGACCAGGTGCTCGCGTCGGACGATTGGGATGAAGAGCTCGAAGAGGACTTCGATTCTCCCGAGGACACCGACGCGCCCACGCCATCCGAAGGAGACGAGAGCCCGAGCGCCGAAAGCGATTCGCTGGCAACCCTGCTGGACGATCAGCGCGCGCGCATCGTCGAAACAGGCCGCATTCGGCCATCCGATCTCGACTTGATCTGGCCGAAGGAGAACGAGCGCGGCGAGATCGTGTGGGAGGACGAGGTCCGCAAGCCGGTCGCTTCGCCCGACGGGGAGGTGATGCTCGTTCGAGCGCGCCTGCTCGAGCCTCCGACCAACTTGGACTTCTCCACGCGAGTCACGGGCAAGGTTGACGCTTTGCTGGAGGAGCTCGATGTCACGACCTACGCGCCGGACATGCTGGCCAAGGTCGGCGGCGCCTACGGGAGCTCGCAGGAGGCCACGTCGATCATCGCCGACCTCGCCGCTGCGACCTGGCTATCCGGAGGCATGGTCGTGGTGGTCCTCGTGGTGGGCTTTCGCAGCGCTCGCAGCCTCGTCATCGTTCTGGCTCCCCTGACCACGTCCGTCATCGTGACGGTCGCGCTGGCGCGCCTCGTACTCGGAGAGCTCAATGTCCTCACCGCGTTCCTGTTCGCGGTGCTCCTCGGAATCGGCGTCGACTTCGCGGTGCATCTGTACGCTCAGCGTGAGCGCCAGGGGCTCGACGGCGACTGGGCCGAGGTCCTGACGCATCACCTCCGGCCCCTGTTTGCGTCCATGCTGACCACGGTCGGGAGCTTCTTGGTGCTGACGCTGGCCGACTTCCGCGGGTTCCAGGAGTTTGGCCTGATCGCTGCCGTAGGCGTCGTCGTGGCGTTCGTCGCCGCGCTCGTGATGGTGCCTCCGCTGTACGTCCTCGTCGGTGGGAAAGGCTCGCCCTCACCCCTGGAGGCCCAGACCGATGCCGCCCGGGCGAAGTACCGCGCGCCACTCGTTCGCGTCGTCCTGCTGCTCACGGTGGGCGTCGTCGGGGCTCTCGGGGCGCCGAAGGTGCGTTTCGAGAAGGACATGCGAAACCTGCGTTCGCCCAAGTCCAAGAGCGAAAAGGGCATCGGCTACCAGCGAGCGCTGAAGGGAACCCAGGAAACTGGAACCCCGGTGGTGCTGCTTGCAGACTCGAGTGAACAGCTCGAAGCTGCGGTCGACGTACTCGAGGCGCAGCGCGAGATCGACGTGCTGCCGGGTACGGACCGAGGATGGATTCGGTCGCTGTACAGCTTGGGCGCGTACTTGCCCGAACAGCAGCAATCCAAGGTCTCGCTGCTGGCCGAGATTGCAGCCGCCGCCGAAGAGCTGAAGACGGGCGACAAGGACCAGGAGCACCTCTCCCACCTCGAGGCACTCGAACGTCTGGCTGGCGCAAAGCCCATCACAGAGCAGGAGATCCCCAGCTGGGCAAAGCAGCTGTTCGTCGAACGCGACGGGCAGGCCGGGCAAATCGGCCTCGTCTACACGCAGGTGCAGGGCTATGACCTCGAGCAGGTCGTCTACGTCACCAACCGCTTCGCTGAGCTCATGGAGCCGCTCGACGTCCGCGGGGCATCCACACGCTTCATTCTCGGCGACCTGACGATCGAGGTCGAGCAGGACACGCAGCGCCTGCCCCCGTACGCGTTGGCCGTGATCGGTCTGCTGATCTTCGTGGACCTGCGTCGACTCGGGCCTTCGTTGCTGACCTTTGGAACCCTATGCTACGGGATGCTGCTCACTTTTGGGGTGATGGGGCTATGGCCCATCAGGATCAACTTCTACAACCTCGTCGTCATGCCGGCCGTGGTCGGCCTCGGCATCGACGAGAGCATTCACCTGTGGCACGCACGGAAGACCGGGACGGTCGGCGCCACGACCAAAGCGGCGCTCATCACCTCCCTGACCACGGCAGGGGGATTCTCCGGCCTGGTCATCGCGGAACACGGCGGCCTGAAGTCGATCGGGCTGCTCGGGGTCACCGCGACGCTATGCTGCGTCCTGGTCGCCATCGTCATCCTCGGTTGGCCCCGTCGACGCACATGACAGGAGCAAGGACTCCGTGAAGATCGCGTACGTCTCGGACCAGTTCTTGCCGCAAACGGCAACGGACACCGAACAGAGCCTCAACATGATCGCCGCGCTGGGCAGCCAGGGCGCGCGCGTACAGCTCGTGGTGCCACGTGGACGCGATCGGCCCGGGCCCACGTCCAGCGAGCTTGCGGCCTACTACCAGGTGGCGGACAACTTCGAGGTCGTCAGCGCTGCGCTACCGAGCGCCCCGCGTGGGCTGACCAAGACGCTTCACGCCGGACGCAGCGTGCTTCGTGGGCTTGAGGACTGCGACGTCATCTATACGCGCAACCTTCCCACCGTGGTTGCCGCGGCGCTGCGGGGAATCGGACCGGTCATCTACGAGACCTATCGCCCTTGGCCGGACCAACACCAGCTGCTTCGCACGATGCTGGGTTGGCTGGCGCGGACCAATGGCATCGCCGGGTTGGTGCTGCATTCGGAGCTGGCCGCCGACAGCTTCGAGCGCGTCGGGTTTCCACGCGAGCGGCTGCTCGTCGCACACAACGCTTGGGACCCCGCGAAGCTCGAACCCCGCCTCGACCAGGAGTCTGCGCGAGGCCAGTGCGACCTTCCTCGCCATGGGTCCATCGTCACGTACGCGGGCCGAATTGCAGCCCACAAGGGCATCGGCCTCGTCCTGGACATCGCGCGAGCCCTGCCCGAGGTTCACTTCGTGCTGGTCGGCTCCGAAGGCGATGGGCCGATGGAGCGTGAAGCGGCGACCGTGCCCAATGTCATCGTGCGGCCGTGGCTGCCGTTCAGGGAGGTCGTTCCCTACCTCTACGCTTCGGACGTCTTGTTGATTCCACCGACGCTCGCGCCACTGGAGCGCACCGGGACCACGGTCTTGCCGATGAAGACGTTCCTCTACATGGCGACGGGTCGGCCCATCTTCGCTGGGGTCGGACCTGACATCGGTGAAGTGCTCACCGACGACGTGAACGCGTGCCTGGTCGCCCCCGACGACTCCAGCCTCGCGATCG
>JBCCQM010000085.1:0-32055 GCA_039024335.1 Myxococcota bacterium | reverse complement strand
CTTCGCGTCGGGCGACTTCGAGGCGGCCGAAAACACCGCCCGCGACGCCCTTCCCTACTGTGCCGCCGACGCCCGCGGCCAGCGTCAGCGCTGCCGCCTTCTTCGCAGCATCGGCCAGGTCAAGACCAGCATCGGCCGCTTTGCGCAGGCGCGCCAGTGTTACGCCGAAGCCTTGGCGATCGCGCGAGAGATCGGCAACCAGCGCCTCGAGGCAAACCTGCTCAACGCGATGGGTGAGGTCGCCGGGAGGAGCACCCGCTATCAGGAAGCGGTCGACCACTTCAAGGCCGCGCTCGCGATCGACCGAGACCTCGGCGACCGCTATGCCACTGGCCGCAAGTTGGCCAACCTGGGTATTACCTACGCGCGCATCGGGCTGGCCCGTCGCGCTGAGCGCTTTCTTCGCAAGGCGCTCGAGCTGCATGAAGCGGTCGGACATCCCGGGGAATTCAATGACGCCGCGGTTCACCTCGGCTCCGTCGTCGCCGACAATGGCGACCCCCGTGCGGCGCGTCCACTGCTGCTCGACGCCGCCCGCGTCGCGGCGTCCCGAGGCGACATTCGCACCGAGCTGCGCGCGCGTGTTCACCTCGCGCAGGCGCTGCTCACGGGCGAGCCCACCACCGACGACCTCACCGCAGCCCGCGTGACAGCCGAGCAGGTCCTCACCACCGCGCGCGCCCAGGGGCTGCGAACGTCGCGATGCCGCGCGCTGGAGGTCTTGGCCCGCCTCGACCTGCTCTCCAGCGACGAGGCCACGGCGCTGGGCCGGCTGCGTGAAGCAGTCGACCTCGTGCGCGCGGGCGCGGCACCGCTGGACGGCGTTCGCTCGATTCACCTCCTGGGCACGCGATTGGCCGCCGCGGGCGAGGCCGACGACGCGAGAGCGCTGCTGCACGAGGCCGCGCTGATGGTCAAAGCCCGCCTCGACGAACTCCGCGATCCCGACCTGCGCTCGGGATACCTCGACCAAACCGACGTACGGCAGATCCTCGCCGACGGCGGCGTCTCCATCGAGGCGTAAGCCTTGGCGCCAGGCGGCCACGCCGCGCGATGGGGGGCGCTATGCTGAGGGCATGCCCCGCGCCCTCGCCGGATTGCTCGCGCTGAGTCTGCTGACCGTCGGTGGCTGCGCCGCGCGTCGCGGGACGCTCGTCGCCGAGACCGGCGAGCACCGTCTCACCGCGAAAGACCCCGAAAGCGGCGTAACCGTGGTGCTGACGATGGATGTCTGGGAGGGAGAGCCGCGCAGCGTCCCCGAGGAGGTCACGGTGCTGCACGTGCTCGTGGCCAACGATGGGCACCAGCCGATCCTGCTCGCCCCGGGCGACCTGGTCCTTCGCGACCGCCGCGGCTTTACCTACCCGCTGCTCGACCCCGGCGGGACCTTCCGACCCGCCCGGGCGGCGGAGCAAAAGGCGGGCCGCTACGACTTCGAGGTTCGCGAAGACTACGACCCCGGCGGCCCCGGCGAGGTCCAGCGCTTCTGGCCCGAAGGCGACATCGCGCGCCTGGCCCTGCCGTGGGGCGTCCTGCAGCCGGGCACGCAGATGCGGGGATACGTCTACTTCGAGCCGCTGACCTACAACGCCAACGGCGGCACGCTCACCTGGCATCTGGGCACGCCTGCGCACCAGCCCGTGCTGGACCTGGTGTTCCCGATGGCCGTCGCGCGCCCGCGCTAGTATCTCGTCCGTTTCACGGCGCCGCGATGTACGGCGCGGGCAAGCTCGGCGTCTTCGACGGGTCTGCGTCACAGATCGACAGACCCGGCTGCATTTCGACGCACGCCGACCCCGCCTCGCACGCCGCTGAGGGGTCCGACGTGGGACTGCACCTCGCCGCGCGGCAGAAGTCCCATCGACAGGCCGCCACGACGCCACCGACGCACTGCAGATCGGGTGCACACGCGTTCGCGAAGTCGCACGGCTGCCCCGCATCGGCGCGCCCGAACCCAGCGTCGGGGATGCACGCAAACCCGCCGTCGATCCAGATGCAGCTCGACCCCGCCGTGCAGTCGTCGGCGAGCGGGTCACAGCTCGGCACGCACACGGTGAGTCGTCCGTCGTTGGCCTGCACGCAGCGATCGGCCGGGTCGTCACAGAGCGGCTCGCGTGGCGTCCCGCCGCAGAGCGAAATGCACGTCCCCTTCTTTTGGTCATCGACGTCCCAGCACATCGAGCCGAGGCCGCAGCTGTCGACGCCCGACACAGCGCTCCCCGCAACGCGACAGGGCTCTCCGGGCGCCCCGGGTTCGGGATCCACCGGTACGCAGCGCGTGGCGTTCCACGCAGACCCGCCGTCATTCGCCCAGGACATGCACTTTTCTCCGGCATCGCAGGCCTGCGTCCAGAGGTCACACGCCTCCGCGATGCAGTCCTCCCCACAGTCGTCACCAGTGTCCAAGAAAGACACGCTCGCGAATCCATCCGAGGTCGAGCCCTCCGAAGACGACGCTTCGAGATCCGGTGGCATCGCGCCCGAGGTCGAGGACGTCGAGGACGCGGCGCCGCTGCCCGTCGTGCCCCCTGGGGCGGCATTGACGGCGTCGCTCGCTACGGACTGGCACCCCGCCGCGGCCGCGAACGCCAGGGCGAGGACGTGATGCTGACGTCGGGACCTCATGGCGGCACCGAAAAAACCGGCGGCATCCGAAGATGCCGCCGGTCGGACCGGAGGGTTGTTCTGTTGAAGGTACGAAAGGAACTCGTGGTGTCGTCGGTGGGGACCCGGCCAACCTACTCGGGAATGGCGCAGAAGCCGGTGTCTTCGGATCCCGGAGGGGCCTGGCCCTCGGGGAAGATGCCGACGCATTCCTGGCCGCCCGCCAGTCCGCCGCAGCCTACGGCGGGCTCGGGATCCGAGAGGTCACAGAAGTCGGTGCAGCACCGAGCGCTTTCACAGCCGGGGACCGCCGCTGCACCTGCGCACAGAAGACCGGGGTCACAGGCGTTGGTGAACTCGCACGGGTCACCGAAGGCGCCGAGGTCGGGTCCAGACGCATCCGGCACGCAGACGAAGCCATCGTCGCCCGGGTAGCAGGCGGACCCGTCGCCGCAGTCCTGCAGAAGCGGGTCACAGACCGTCAGGCACAGCGGCAAGAAGCCATCGTTGGCGATGATGCAGCTGGTGGTCGGGTCGTCGCAGATCGCTGCCTCCGCCGAGCCACCGCAGAACGCAACGCACGTGCCGTTGTTCTCTTCGTCGACGTCCCAGCACATCGACCCCACGGCGCAGCTGTCGACACCGGACACGCCGCTGCCCTCAACCGTGCAGGCGTCGCCGGGCTGGCCGGGCTCGCTGTCCTCCATGGTGCACTTCGAGGCGTTCCAGCTGGAGCCGCCGTCGTTCGCCCACGGCATGCACTTCTCTCCGGTGTCGCAGTCCTGCGTCCACAGATCGCACTCCGCCACGCTGGGGTTGTCAGGGTCGTCGCAGAGGAAGGTGCAGCCGTCATCGGTGTCTTCGGGCTCCTCGTCCGTGTCCTCTTCGTCCTCGGGCTCGTCGTCAGCGCCCGTGGTCTGACCCGGATCGTCGTCGTCCTCGGGATCCTCGGGGTCCGAGGTGTCGTCATCGTCCGGATCCTCGGACGAGCCGGACGTGCCGCCCTGGTCCGCGGGGTTGTCTTCTTTGCCATCGCACCCGGCAAAAACGAGCGAGAGAGCGGTCAACGGGGCCAGAATCCATGCTTTTTTCATCGCGGTTCTCCAAGTGCCAGCGGCGCCAACCGTCCATTCGGCGCTTCGTGCCAGCCCCCTATTCATAGCAAGAATTACAAAACTAACAAATTAAAAATAACACAAAACGAACATAGCGAATTGCTCATCACCGCGCGTCGCAACGCCCTGCTTCCGCTGCCTCGCGGCAACGTGCTCGCCGAAGCCTGCGTAGCGGAACGGAGAACCAGCGAGAACGGCCGCCTCGAGGACGGCCGCTGAATCGCGTGAAAACCCATCGCGGAGGTGTGCGCCCGCAACACTGCCAAGCAAAGGAACGAACCAACGAAAAAGGGGCCGCCCGAAGGCAGCCCCTTTGTGGTCGTTGCGACCCCTGCCTCAGGCAGGAAGCGCGCAGATACCGACGTCCTCGAATCCGGGCGGGACGTTGCCTTCTTCGAACCAGGGCTCGCAGGTCTCGTTCGCGGTGCAGCCCTGCATGGCCGGGTCGTCCGAGAGCGAGCAGAAGTTCTGGCAGCAGCCGCCGGAGCCCGCGGGGCATCCGTCAACAAGCTCGGGGTTCACGCAGCCGTGACCGGGGTCGCAGGCGTTGATGAACTCGCAGGGGTCGTTGTCGGCGCCCTGGTCTTCACCCGAAGCATCGGGCGCACACACGAACGCGTTGTCGATCGGGTAGCAGGCTTGGCCTTCTGCGCAGTCCTGAAGCAGCGGGTCGCATGCGGGCAGGCAGAGGATGAGCACGCCTTCGTTGGCGATCGAGCAGTCGGTGGTCGGGTCGTCACAGACCGGCGCGTTCTCAGAACCGGTGCAGAATGCGATGCAGGTACCTTCGTTGGTCTCGCCGTCGACGTCCCAGCACATGGAGGACACGTCGCAGGTGTCAACACCAGAAACGCCGGAGCCTTCGACCGTGCAGGTGTCACCCGGCTGCGAGGGCTCGGGGTCGACGGGAACGCACTTGGTGGCGTTCCAGGCGGAGCCGCCGTCGTTGGCCCACGGAGCGCACTTCTCGCCCTCGTCGCAGTCCTGGTCCCAGATCGAGCACTCAATGCTCACGCCGCCGCCGTCCGGGTCGGTGATGAAACCGATGCCGGTGTCGGAGGTGTCCTCGGTGTCACCGGCGGTGTCGTCACCGGCGGTTTCGGTCTCTTCAGCCGTGTCCGTGGTGTCGGCGGTGGTCATGCCGTCGCTGGCGTCGCCCGCGGTGTCGTCACCGGCCGAGTCGTCGCCGGCCGAGTCGTCACCGCCGGAGGAGTCGTCGCCGCCGCCGTCCGAAGCGGAGACGGCACCGCTGCCGCCACCGTCGTCGTTGGAGTCACAGCCACCGACCACGAGGAGCGCGGCGCCGAGAAGAGAAATCAAGACTTTTTTCTGCATTGTTCGTCCCTTGCGATTTGAGAGGAGCGTTCGACCCCGTCGTGTCCCGAAACCGGTCCCCACGGTTTCTCCGTCAATGACGGTGGACGTGAGCGCTGTTCGCTCGAGGTGTTGCCCAGAGTCTGAGTGCCGAGGGGCCGAACCATCAAGGTCGCGACCGTGACACCACGATGGGGGAAGAATCCACAAAAACCTCCCGTGCAGCAAGGGGAAACCCACAAAAAAACGTGAGAAACCTACCGCAAAATCCTGTCATGTCCGCCGGCGCAAAAATGCCAGAATGTCACTGGTTTCAGACACTTACCTTGCTCTACACCTAGGTGTCGCCCCTGCGGGCGCAGCGGCCGACATTAAAGTGCGTTTTCCGGTGATCCGCCAGCCCGACAGACGAACAGCGCAGTTCCGCGCCGATGCCGGCATCGCGACCGCCTACAGGATGTGCCGCGACAGGTCCTGGTCTTCGAGTAGGTCGCCCACCCGCTGGGCCACGTAGTCCGCGGTGATGCGGATCTCTTGGGCACCGACTTCGCTGGCCTCGAAGCTGAGCTCCTCGAGCACGCGCTCCATGACGGTGTGAAGTCGCCGCGCGCCGATGTTCTCCAGCGACGTATTCGCCTTCCACGCAGTGTCCGCAATCGCGTCGATCGCCGCTTCGTCGAACACGAGCTGAACGCCCTCGGTCTCCAAGAGCGCGGCGTACTGCTTGAGCAGGGAGTTGTCCGGCTCCCGCAGGATGCGGCCGAAGTCCGCGGCGCGCAGCGAGTCGAGCTCGACCCGGATCGGAAAGCGCCCCTGCAGCTCGGGGATGAGGTCGCTGACCTTCGAGAGATGGAACGCGCCGGCGGCCACGAACAAGATGTGGTCGGTGGACACGGGCCCGTAGCGCGTCGACACGGTGGAGCCTTCCACGAGCGGCAGCAGGTCTCGCTGCACACCCTCGCGCGAGATGTCGCCGCTGCCGACCTTCTCTCGGCTGCAGATCTTGTCGATCTCGTCGAGGAACACGACCCCGAGCTGCTCGGTTCGCTGCACCGCCTCTTTGTTGACCGCGTCTTGGTCGACGAGCTTCGCAGCTTCTTCGGCGGTGAGCAGCTCCAGCGCTTCGGCGACCGTGACCGTGCGCGCCTGCTTCTTGCGGCCGAACTGACCGAACAGGTCCTTGAGCTGCTGCATCTGTGGGCCAAGATCCATGCCGCCCGGCATGCCCGGCATGCCCGGCATGGCGCCCATTGGCGCCCCACCCCGCGCCTCGACCTCGACCTCGACCTCCCGCGCGTCGAGCTTGCCCGCCCGGAGCAGCTCGCGGAGCTTTTCGCGGGTCGGGCTGGGCTTGGGCGGCTCGCCGGGGCGGTCCGTGAACGTGCGCGCGCCGTCGGTCCCGGCGGGGAGCAACAGGTCCAGCACCCGCTCCTCGCCCTTTTCCTTGGCCTTGGTCCGCACTGAACGCTCCATCTCGGCGCGCACGATCTGCACGCCAGCCTCCACCAGGTCACGCACCACCGAGTCGACGTCGCGACCGACGTAGCCCACCTCGGTGAACTTCGAGACCTCGACCTTGACGAACGGTGCGCCGGTCAGCCGCGCCAGTCGACGGGCGATCTCCGTCTTTCCGACCCCGGTCGGCCCCACCATGATGATGTTCTTGGGCGAAATTTCGTCACGCATCACCTCGGGCACCATCTGGCGGCGCCAGCGATTGCGCATCGCGATCGCCACGGCGCGCTTGGCCTTGTGCTGGCCAATGATGAAGCGGTCGAGCTCTTCGACGACGCGCTTGGGGGTGAGCGACTTGGGGTCGGTGCTCATCGGTCGTTTCCTTGCGTGGAGAGGGTCAGGACCTCGTGCTGAAGATTCGTGAACACGCAGATCTCGCCCGCGAGCGTGAGCGATTCGCGAACGATCTGCTCCGCACTGAGGTCCGTGTGACGCAGCAGAGCCCGGGCCGAGGCCAGTGCGTAGTTGCCTCCGGAGCCGATCGCCAGCACGCCGTCGTCCGGCTCGATCACGTCTCCGGTCCCCGAGAGCAGCAGCGAGCGGTCGCCGTCGCAGACGATCATCAGGGCTTCGAGCTGCCGAAAGCGACGCTCGAGCCGCCAGTCTTTGGCCAGCTCGACGCACGCCCGCGTGAAGTTGCCACCGACCTTTTCCAGCTTGGCTTCGAGCAGCTCGAACAGCGTGAGGCCGTCGGCTGCCGACCCGGCGAACCCGCCGAGGATCTTCCCCTGCGCGAGCGTTCGGAGCTTGCGCGCGGTGCCCTTCATGATCGTGTTGCCCATCGACACCTGTCCGTCGGCACCGAGGGCGACCTGGTCTCCCTTGCGCACGCACAGCACGGTGGTGGAGCGAATCAGCGGCTTGGACGCGCCGGTGTCAGCCATGGGCGGAAGTATACGGCGCGGCCTCGAGGATCTGTCGGTTGACCCGTGCGTCGGCGATGCGGATGCTGCGGGCCATGCTGCGGGTCACCGCCTTCGCCTCGGGACGCGGGTCGAACGTTCGAGCGATTCACGACGCCATCGTGCGCGGGGACCTCGACGCCGAGCTCGCCCTGGTCGTCTCCAACAACTCGGGCAGCGGCGTGCTCGCATGGGCCCGTGAGCATGCCGTACCAACGGCCCACATCAGCGGCAAGACCCACGTCGACGAGGCGCAGGCGCTCCTCGACGCGCTCGCCGGCGCACGCACCGACGTGCTGGTGCTCGCGGGCTACATGAAGAAGCTCGACCCCCGCGTGGTGCAGGCCTACGAAGGCCGGGCGGTGAACATTCACCCCGGCCCGCTGCCCCGCTTCGGCGGACACGGCATGTACGGCGGCCGGGTCCACGCCGCGGTGCTCGAAGCCGGCGTCCCGAACTCTGCCGCCACCGTGCATCGCGTGACCGCGGAGTACGACGAGGGCGAGACGCTGGGCGTCGAGTCGGTGCCGGTGCAGCCAGACGACACGCCCGACACGCTCGGCGCGCGAGTCCTGACAGCGGAGCACGCCCTGTACTGGCGCGTGCTCCGAGACGTCTTCGCTCCAGGCAGCAGCCCTGACTGAGGGCCGCCCGCGCGAGACTCATCCTTTGTCGATCGTAGTCAGCGGCGGCAAGATCCGGCGCAGCCAGTCGTCGAGCATGACCAAGCCGGAGATCGTCGGACCGGTCTCCGCCTCCTCGCGCACGCGGTCACAGAACTCGCCCAGACCGTAGCGCTGGACCATTCCGGCGACGTCGTCGCCCTCGACCAGCCGTACGAGCTTGTGCAGGTGGAAGTTGAGCTGGCGGCGCAGCGCGTTGACGGCAGGGCCATCCCACGGCGTGGTGATCTCCATCCGGTCGATCGCCTGGTTGAGGTAGAGGAAGCCCATCGCGTCCGTGACCTTCAGCCGCAGGTTGAGCAGCTCCTCGGGCGTTCGACCCATCAGCATCGCCAGACGCACCGCGTCGAGCACCGGGGTCAGGTACCGCAGCCGCACCAGGCGACCGGCGAGCGCCTTGGGTACGCCGGCCTCGACCAGCCGCGCCTCCCGTCCGGCGGTTCGTCGCGCGGAGCCGGCCGGTAGCGCCTCATCGACGTGCGAAAGCAGGTCCCGCGTCTTGGCGGCAGCCTCCTCGTTCATCGGCGGCAAGGGCATTTGGTCGAGCAGGTAGTACGTCGCGTCCTCGAGCCAGGTCTGCGCCAGGCCCATCGCGCGATAGACCGCCGGCTGCGTCTGCGCGGTCTCGAGGCCGTACAGCTCGCTCGCGAGCTCCGCCCACCCGCACGAGGACGACGCGTACATGTAGCTCAGGGTGATGTCGCGCGTGGACGACCCCGTCGCGAGGCCAACCTCGGCGAGCATGCTGCCGCCCGCGTTGTCGACGACGTGGTTGACCAGCATCGTCGTGCCGATCTCGCGCCGCAGCAGGTGGTTGTCGACCGCCTCGTCTCCGGCGAGCGCGAGCACGCGCTGCGGGAAGTAGTCGCGCACCATCTTGGCGACGAGCGCGTCGGGCAGCGGCTCATCTTCGAGCAGCTCGCGGTACGCGAACATCTTCGCGTGCGCGCAGAGCACCGCCGCCTCGTGCTTGATCAGCCCGCGCCCGCGGCGGGAGCGGCTCTGAAGCTCCTCTTCGCCCGGCATGGCGAACAGGTCGGGGTTGAACGGCACGTGCTGGGCCAGGAACCGCAGTGCACGCGAGTAGCGGAACACGTCGTGGCAGCTGCGGGAGACGTCGAACGACACCATCCGGCTCTGCGAGCGGTTGTTGTCGAGCACCATCTCGACCACTTCGGGCTCGCATGCTTCGAGCAGCTCGTTCCGCGCGTCGCGAGCGACGGCGCCCGAGGACAGCAGTGGGGCGAACAGGATCTTGATGTTCACCTCGTGGTCGGAAATGTCGACGCCGCCGGAGTTGTCGAGGAAGGCGTTGTAGTTCTGCCCGCCCCGCTTGGCGAACTCGACGCGACCGCGGTCGGTGATCGCCAGGTTGGCGCCCTCGCCGAGGACCTTGCAGTTGAGGTCGGCCGCGTTGACCCGCACGCTGTCGTTGGCCTTGTCGCCTACCTCCGCGTTGCTCTCGTCCTTCGCCTTGGCGTAGGTCCCGATGCCGCCCATCCACAGCAGGTCGACGTCGAGCTTGAGAATCGCGCTGATCGCCTTGTCGCCGCTGACGGGCTCGTCGGGCGTGAAGCCGAGCAGCTCCCGCGCCTTCGCGCTGAGGTCGATCTCCTTGGACTTGCGCGGGTACACCCCGCCCCCCTCCGAGAGCACCTCGGCGCTGTAGTCCTCCCACGTCGAGCGCGGCATCTCGAACAGACGCTTGCGCTCTTCGAAGCTCTTCGCGGGGTCCGGCGTCGGATCGATGAAGACGTGGATATGGTTGAACGCCGCAACCAGCTTGACGGTCCTGCTGCGCAGCAGGCCGTTGCCGAAGACGTCGCCGCTCATGTCGCCGACGCCGACGGCCGTGATCTCGTCCGCTTCGGGGTCGATGCCCAACTCCCGGAAGCTGCGCTTCGAGGCTTCCCACGCGCCGCGGGCGGTGATGCCCGTCTTCTTGTGGTCGTAGCCGTTCGAGCCGCCGGAAGCGAAGGCGTCATCGAGCCAGAACCCTTGCTCCGCGCTGATTCCGTTGGCGGTGTCGGAGAGGTGTGCGGTGCCCTTGTCGGCGGCGACGACGAGGTACGTGTCCTCTCCTTCTTTGAAGGGAAGAATTCCCTCGGGGTGCTTGGCGACCCCGTCGACCACGTTGTCGGTGACCGAGAGCAGCGCGCCGATGAAGCGCTGGTAGTACGCGTCGCCAGCGGCCCGCAGCGCGTCGCGACCCGAGGGCGGGTTGCGCAGCACGAAGCCCCCCTTCGCGCCCATCGGCACGATGAGGACGTTCTTGACCATCTGCGTGGCCATGAGGCCGTGAATCTCGGTCCGGAAGTCTTCGGGGCGGTCGGAGAAGCGCAGGCCACCTCGCGCGACACGGCCGCCGCGAAGGTGAACGCCCTCGAAGTCCGGGTGGTAGACCCAGATTTCGCGGAACGGCTTGGGGTCGCGGCCGAACGAGAGCGTCTCGGCGGCGATCTTGAACGCGAGCGCGCGGCCCTGTTCGGCCACGTACGCATTGGTGCGACGCGTCGCGCGGACGACCTCGGCGACGGCCGCGAGTACGCGGTCGGCCGTGTAGTCGCTGACGGAGCGAAGCTCGTTCGAGAGGGCCGCCTCGGACGCGTCGCGGTTGTCGGTCGCCTGCAGGTTGGGGTCGAAGCGCGCGGCGAGCCAACCAATGAGGGCCTGGGCCACGCTCGCGTGGTCGACGAGGACCTGCCGGATGACGTCGTCGCTGAACGGGACCTGCAGCTGGTGAAGGTAGGCCACGAAAGCGCGGAGAATCTCGACGTCGCGCGCCGAGAGGTCGCTGACGACGATCAGTCGGTTCAGGTCATCGTCGCCGACGCGGCCGGCGAACACGTCGCGCAGCGCCGAGACGATGTTGTGCCGTCGGCCCATGATCTGGCCGATGCGATCGGGCCGCACGTCGAATCGGAAGTTGTCCATGTCGATCGTCGGCAGGTGCGCGATGTTGATGTCGCGGCTGTACTCGTCGACGACCTCGAAGCCGAAGTTGGTGATGACCGGGAGCTCGCGGCTGAGGTTCAGCGCCTCGCGCGAGAAGATGCGTAGGTTGAGGCTGCCAGGGTGGTCGCCGAACTCGGACACGTAGAGGTCGCAGTCGATCGACAGCCCCTCGCGCACCCGCTCGAGGCAGCGAATGTCGCGGCGGATCCGCTGCACGCTGCAGCGCCGCTTGTGCTCGTCGTTGAACGCGTCCTCGTAGATGTCGATGAGCTCGTCTTTACGGGCCTCGTCGACGGCAGCCGCAGCCTCGCCAAGCCGGTCGCTCCACGAGCGTGCGTGCGCGAGGATCTTGGTGCGCAGCTCCTCGGTATCGACCTTGCGCAGCGGGCCCACGCCGGTGACGTAGAAGTGGATGACCGCATTGTCGTAGCGATCGATGTACACGCCGTAGTCGGCGTAGGTGCCCGTGAGGTCATCGAGCAGAATCGACTGCACCTCGCGCCGCAGTTCTTCACTGAACTGCCAGCGCGGCAGAGCGACCACGACGAAGGCGAAGCGCGCCCCCTCCCCGATCCGGATGTGGACGTCGGAGCCGCCCTCGGCCTCGGCGCGGAGGATCTGGTCGGTCAGCTCCCAGATGCTCTCGCGGTCCTGGATGAGCAGGTACTCCAGCGGCAGCGAGTTGAACGCGTTGGTGATGTTCTTGCCGCGGTTGCTGTGGACCGAGACCTTGCCGTCGGTGAGCATGTCCTCGAGCGAGCGGCGGATGACGGGGATCTGCTCCGGCGGCGTGTGCAGAGCCTTGTAGGTGAACAGGCCATCGATCACGATGCAGCCGGCCGGCGCACCATCTTCACCGAACCGGGTGACGACGAAGTGGCCGAGCTTGCCCGCGCGGTGAACGGGAGACTCCTCGGCGCTGCGCATGTATCGGACCGGACGGCCCTGCCCCTTCGCGGCGGCGGCGACGGTGTCCACGTCACGCGTGGGCTGGTGAATGCGGCTGGTGCCCAGCGCGGACTCGACCGTGCCGTCGGCGCCGTAGCTCTCGACGGCGAGCAGCACGAAGTTCTCATCGCACAGCCACCGGAGCAGCTCCTCCGCCTCGCGCAACGCCGTCGCCGCGTCGCCGCGCTGCTCCGACGCGCTCGCAAAGTAGCTGTCTGCCACTTCGCCGACGCGACCGGTCATGCCTCGGAAGTCCCGAACCATCGCCTGCGCGAGGCGCAGCCGCTTCTCGACCCGCTCCGCGAGGCCCTCGGGCACCACGCCGCCGGTACCGCTGCTGGCGGCGCCACGGTGCGCCACTTCGACCCGCATGAGCGACTCGTCGCTCCCGCCACCGAACGACAACAAACGTCCGGCCGGGTCTCGCCGCACCTGCACGATCGCGTTGAGGAAGCTCTTCACCTCGTAGAGCTCGCTTCCCAGCGCCGCACGCAGCGTCGACACCAAGAACGGCTGATCTTCGAGGCACGTCTCGACGACGAGGACGTCGCGCTCGTCCTCCCAGCGCAGCGCGACCTTGATCTCGTCCCGCTTGCGGGTCCCCATCAAGGCGAGCAGGTCTTCAAGCTCGGCGACCAGAGACTCGGGCGTGACACGCTTGAGGTCGCGGACGTCGACCGAAGCCAGCACATCTTTGGCCAACGCGGCCAACTGATCTCGGTCGGTGTTCTCGCGGCGGGGCGAGAACGAGGACACGGCCTTTTGAACTTCGTGAATGAGCCGACTCGTCAGCTGGCGGGCAGACATGCACCCGGAGCGTCCCGCAGCCCACCGCGCCACGCAAGACAAGCAGCGCGTGAGAGAGACCGCGCGCAAAGGTCTGCGCGCCTCCGACGGGCGCGGGCGTTCAGCTCAGCGACAGCACGGCGATCGCACCCAGCAGCGCGGCACCCAGCGGTCCCGCCAGCGGCAGCACGAATCGGGGCTCCTGACACAGAACGTACGGCGACGACTCGCGGGTCATGCCGACGACATCGTCGCGAGACCGAGACTCCCGAAGGCTGGATCTGGGACGGTGCGACGGGCCCGCGCGCGCTCCCCCGGACGCCCGCCTGCGCGCTTGCATCCGCCACGGCCTCGTCAGACGCAAAAATGGCGAGCGAGGCGTGATGTTGGGTTGCGCGACGGGCTGCTAGGCTACGTGCCGATGCGTGAGGCAGAGGTCTACTCTGGAGCCGCCTGCGGCGATCGCCCCCGCCCCAGCGCCGACGCCTGTGCCCAGCGACGCGCCCGCATCGCAGCCGCGCTCGGCCCGGACGAGGCTCTGATCTTGCCCGGTGGCGCGTTGCGGACGCGATCGAACGACACCGAATTCCGGTTCCGCCCCGACTCGGACTTCTACTACCTCACCGGGCTGGCCGAGCCGGGGGCCGTGATGGTGCTTCGACCGGGGCACGAGCCAGCGTTCTCGCTGTTCGTCCGCGCGAAGGATCCAGACGCCGAGGTCTGGACGGGCCGGCGCGTGGGCCCCGGGGGTGCGGCGGAACACTTCGGCGCTGACGCTGCACACCCGCTGTCGGATCTCGCAAAGACCCTGCCCGCCCTGCTGGACGGCGTGCGCCGGGTTCACCTACCGCTCGGTCATACGGGCCTGCAGCGCAGCGTGTTGCAAGCTCGCACGAACCTGCAGCGCCGCAACCGCACCGGAGCGATGCCCCCCGAGGGGTTCACCGACGCACGCGTGACCGTGGGCGAGGATCGCATCACCAAGGACGCCGCCGGCCTCGCATCCCTTCGCCGCGCGGTGGAGATCACGGTCGCCGGACACGAAGCGGCGATGCGCTCGGTGCGGCCCGGCATGCACGAGTTCGAGGTCGAGGCCCGGCTCGAGTACGAGTTCCGGCGCCGCGGCGCCTCGGCTCCCGGCTACGGCAGCATCGTCGGCTCGGGCGCGAACGCCACCATCCTTCACTACGTCGACAACGACGGGCCGCTGCGAGACGGCGAGCTGCTCCTGATCGATGCGGGAGCCGAGTTCGACCTGCACAGCGGCGACCTCACCCGGACCTTCCCCGTGAACGGTCGGTTCACGTCCGCGCAGCGCGACCTCTACGCGGTGTGCCTCGAAGCCAACGTCGCCGGCATCGCCGGTGCGACGGTCGGCGGCAACATCGAGGCGATTCACGAGACCTGCCTACGCGTCCTGTGCCAGGGGCTGATCGACCTCAAGCTGTGTGAAGGCAGCGTGGATGGCCTGATCGAGTCCGAGGACTACAAGCGCTACTACATGCACCGCACCAGCCACTGGCTCGGCGCCGACGTGCATGACGCGGGCTACTACTCGCTGGACCGCACGCCGCGCCCGCTTCGCCCGGGCTACGTGCTCACGGTCGAGCCCGGTTTGTACGTCGCGCCCGACGACGACCGCGCCCCCGAAGCCCTGCGCGGCACCGGCATCCGCATCGAAGACGACGTCCTGGTCACCGACGACGGGCCCGAGGTGCTCACCGCAGCGTCGCCCAAAACCCCCGAGGGCATCGAGGCCGTCATGGCGCAGGACGCGGGCTGAACCGCAGCCGCGGGGCCATCCGCCCGAGGGTGACCGGGCCGATGCCGCGCACCGCCAGCAGGTCTTCGGGCTCGGCATACGGGCGCCCCTGCACGATGCGACGCGCGATGACCGGGCCGACCCCGGGAAGACTCGTCAGACTGAGCGCCGAGGCGACGTTGGGGTCCAGCCGGACCTCGAGCGCAGCGAGGTTTGCCGGCGCCATTCGCTCGGCCTCGCACGTGCGCGTCTGCAGCGCGTCGCCGCTGCGCAGCACGTGTTGGCGCCCGCACCCATCGACGACGGGTCGGTCGAGCTCGGCGTCACAGCGCAGTGCGCCGTCGACCAGCGCGACCCGGCTGCACGCCGCGGCGGGTCGCGCCGAGGCCTCGGTCGGCACGAGCGGCGAGAGCGAGGCGAAATACGCCAGCGCAAGCACGCCGCTCGCCGCGAGCGTCCGCCTCACGGCGCGTCGAGTCCAAACGCGGTGTGCAGGCTTCGCAGCGCCAGTTCGCCGTACCGCTCGTCGACCACGACGGACATCTTCAGCTCGGAGTTGCTGACCATCTGCACGTTGATGTTCTCGGACGCCAGCACCGCGAACGCACGCGCGGCCACTTCGGCGTGCGAGCGAAGGCCCAGACCCACCACCGAGATCTTGGCGATGGCCCGGTCGGTCTCCAGCGTGACCGCTTCACCACCGGGCTTGAGTCCGTCGAGCACCCCAGTGGCCGCGTCGACGTCGGCGTCGGGCACCGTGAACGTGATGTCCGTCCGGTCGTTGCGCGAGGCATTCTGAATGATCATGTCGACGGCGATGTCGGCCGCTCCGAGCGCGCCGAAGACCTCGGCGATGATGCCGGGCACGTCCGGCACGCCCACCAGGGTGACTTTGGCTTCGTCGCGCTGCAGCGCAATTCCACTGACTTCGATGGCTTCCATGGACTTGGTTGGCTCGGCCCGCAGGCGCTGGATTTCTTCGGGAGAGACGATGAAGGTGCCGGGGTTGTGGTTGAGGCTGGAGCGGACGTGGACCCGCACGCCGTACTTCTTGGCGAAGGCGACCGAGCGAATCTGAAGCACCTTGGCGCCCAGCGAGGCCAGCTCGATCATCTCGTCGTAGCTGACGTGGGAGACCTTGCGCGCACGCGGCACGACGCGAGGGTCGGTCGTGTAGACGCCGTCCACGTCGGTGAGGATTTCGCAGACGTCGGCGTCCAGGGCCGCAGCGAGCGCCACGGCTGAAGTGTCCGAGCCGCCCCGGCCGAGGGTGGTGATGTCCCCTCGGTCGTCGATCCCCTGAAAGCCGGCGCAGACGACGACGCGGCCGCGCCCCAGCTCATCACGAATGCGCTGCTGAGAGATGTCGGTGATCTTCGCCTTCGTGAAGTTGCGATCGGTGTGCATGCCGAGCTGATGCCCGACCAGCGAGACGGCCCGACCGCCCATGTTTCCGATCGCCATGGCCAGGAGCGCCGCGCTGACCTTTTCCCCGGTGGCGACGAGCTGGTCCATCTCGCGGTCGTGCTCGGGCGAGCGCTTTGCGGCAGCGACGTAGGGCCCGCGCTCCGCCTCATCGCCCTCGGCACCGGTGACCAGCGCGTTGGCCAAGGCAATGAGCCGGTTGGTCTCGCCTTTCATCGCGGACACGACCACGACCAGGTCATGCCCTTCGCGCACGGTCGCCAGGCATCGCTGGGCACAAGCGCGAATGCGGTCGAGGTCTGCGACCGAGGAGCCTCCGAATTTCTGCAGAACGAGCATCGCGGACACCCAAACGCTAGCAGCCCATACGCGAATGCACCGCGGCGAATCGCGAAGGATTTTTCCGCCTCGGGCCCGAGACCTATCGACGCGACATCGCGATCGTTGCAAGAAAAATCAGGACTCGTTGCCACCGCCGAACAGGCCCAGCTGGTCGAGCAACGCCTGCGGGACCGGCTTTCGGGTGCGTCGGCGCTTGGCTTCCTCGAGCAGGACCTCGATCCCGCCGCGACAGCTTCCACAGCCGCTGCCCGCCTCGCAGCGCTCGGAGACCGCCTCCACCGTGTCCGCACCCGCCCGAATGGCGCGCTTGATCTCGCCCTCGCTGACGTTGAGGCACTGACAGAGGATCCGGCTCATCGGGTCACGGCAGCATACGCCACCGCTGCGCCCCATGCTCAGCCGGCGTCGGCGCAGCGGGCAGCGTCGTCCCCTCCACGCCGCACGAGCTCGGCGGCGGTGGCGGGATGCTCGTGAAGGTCGGGGTCTCGCTCCAGGAGGCTCGCGGCCGCCTCTCGCGCCTGCACCAGCAGCTTGGTGCCCTCCCCCGCAAACCCCGCAAACCGCAGTCGCGGCGCACCCGCCTGCCGGGTCCCGAACATCTCGCCGGGACCCCGAAACTCGAGATCGCGCTCGGCCACGACGAACCCGTCGGCAGTCTCGGTCAGCACGCTCAGTCGCTGTGCGGCGTCCGACTTCGGGCCGCCCGAGGTGTGCAGCAGGCAAAACGAGGCGCCCCCGCCTCGGCCCACCCGCCCGCGGAGCTGGTGCAGCTGCGCAAGCCCGAACCGCTCGGCGTGCTCGATCGCCATCACCGTCGCATTGGGCACGTCGACCCCAACCTCGATCACGGTGGTCGCCACGAGCACCCGGGCGTCCCCCTCGCGGAAGCGGGTCATCGTGGCGTCCTTGTCCTTCGAGGACATGCGGCCGTGCACGACGACGATCTCCGTGTCCGGGAGCAGTCCTCGGAGTTCTTCGGCCGTAGCCTCCACGTCGGTCGCCTCGAGGGCCTCGCTGGCCTCGACCAGCGGACACACCACGAAGACCTGCCGCTCCTGCCCCACGGCTTTGGCAACTGCGCGCCGCAGGGACCCGAGGCCTCGCTTGCCCGTGTAGAGCTTGGTCAACGGTGGTTCCCGCCCTGGTGGGAGTTCGTCGATGACCGCGACGTCCAGCTGGCCGTAGGCGCACAGCGCCATCGTGCGGGGGATCGGCGTGGCGGTCATCACCAGCAGATGCGGCATCGACCCCTTCCGACGCAGCACCGATCGCTGCTCGACGCCGAAGCGATGCTGTTCGTCCACCACCACCAAGCCCAGCTCCGCAAACGCGACGTCGTCGGTCAGCAGCGCGTGCGTCCCAATGATCAGGTCGATTTTTCCGCTGGCGAGCAGGGCGAGCTTGCTCGTTCGCTCGGCCCGCGGCGTGGACCCGGTCAGTAAATCGATCCGAAGCCCCGCGGCCTCGCACCACGGCGTCAGGGTGCGCAGGTGCTGCTCGGCGAGGATCTCGGTGGGCGCCATCAGGGCCGTCTGCGCCCCGCTGGTCGTCACCCCGACCGCGCATGCAAACGCCACCGCGGTCTTGCCCGAGCCGACGTCGCCTTGCAGCAGGCGCATCATGGGACGAGCGCTGCGCATGTCGGCACCGAGTTCGTCGAGCACCCTCCACTGCGCGTCGGTCGGCTCGAAGGGGAGGCACGCCCGAATCCGCTCTGCATCGAGCGCCTCGTCGGTGAGCACGACCGCGGGCGCTTCGCCGCGATGTCGAGCCCGGTCCCGCAGCAGCGCGAGCTGAAAGAAGAAGAACTCGTCGAACGCGAGCCGTCGATGCGCCGGCGAAGCCCCGCGTGCGAGTTCCTCGACCGTCTCCTCCGACGCATCGTCGTCGGGGAGATGGAGCTGCTTGAGGGCCTCGAGCTGGCCTGGAAGCGCGGCGTCCGAGGCGACGTCCGGCGGCAGCGCGTCGATGAACCCGGTGTCGTGGCCCAGCCGGGACACCGCCGCCCGCACGACCTTGGCCAGGGTGCGCGGCGCGACCCCTTCGACCGCGGGGTACCGCACGCCGATCGCCGGTCCTGGGTCGCCTGGATCCCGCAGCTCGGGGTGCGCGAGCGTGAGCTGATCCTTGTACCAACGCCCCGGACCCACGGCGAGCACGCGCCCGCCCTGCGTCCACTTGTCGAGCCCGCCCACGCGGTGAAACCAGCGCGCCAAGACGACGTGCTCGGTCCCGTCGTCTTCGAGCACGCGAATCTCGACCGTGGCCAAGAAGCGACCGCGGCCGAAGCCCTGCCGGACGCTGCCGACCTCGCCTTCGATGACCGCGATCTCGCCGTCCTCGATCGAAGGCACAGGCTTGCGCCGACGCCGGTCCTCGTAGCCGGAGGGAAGGACGAACGCCAGGTCCGTGAAGGTCTCCAGGCCTCGCGCGCGCAGCTTGTTGGCGGTGGCTGGACCCACGCCGGGCAGAGACTCGATGGGAGGGCTCGGCGGCAGTTCGACCGCGGGCGCGGGCGTGGGGACCTCCCGCTTGCGCGCGCGCGTTCGCTTGGGCTTGGCCTCGGGCTCGGAGGTCTTGGTGCGGCGCTTCTTCGGGGCGGGAGGTTCAGGCGTTCGGTTCGCGGCACCAAGACGCATGCCGCGGGCGACCAGCACCGAGCGGTCCTGGCGGCCGAGCCGATCGAAATCCCCAAGCCGCGTCCGCCAGCGCTTGAGTTCGGTACTGGGCTGCTCCATCGTGCCCAGCCACGCGTCGGCCTCGGCGATCAGTCGCGAGCCGAGGTCTGGCTCACCGATCAGGGCGAAGCCGTCGACCATTGCGGTGCGCAACGACTCGTGCAGCGCCGCCCAGGCGTCCGCCGTCTGCTCGCTCATCGCCCCGACTGTGGCTCAGCCTCGCGACGCGGTGCAAGCGGCCGCGTAGGAGCTCAAGACGGCGGGATGAACGAGAAGCGGATCTCGTGATCGCACAAGCGGTAGGACGTGCCCTCTTGAATCAGGTGGTTGTCCACGCGCTGCCCGTTGAACTCGACGCCGTTCGTGCTCTCGAGGTCTTTGATGTAGTACTGCCCGTTGCGACGCACGACGGCGCAGTGACGCCGCGAGATGTTCGCGTCTTTGATGGGCAGGTCCGAATACTTCGAGCCGCGGCCGATCACGAACTGGTCTTGGTCGACTTCGTAGACCTGTCCATCGTAATAGAGGTACAGCGGCCGTGCGCCTGCCGGAGCAGCCGGCGCGGGTGCGGGCGCAGGCCGTCGGGGCGCTTGACGCCCTCCCGGAGGCGGAAGGCCGCCGCCGCCGGACGGTCGCGGACGCGACGAGGGGCGAGGCTGAGGAGGCTTGGGCTTGGGCGCTCCACCTGCCTGAGCAGGCGCCTCGGTCGTGGGCTTCTTGCGGCTGAACAGCTGCACGAGCGCGGCTTGCACCACGTCGTCAGTCGACATTCCGCGACGCTCGGCGAGCGCCTCGACGCGGGTCCAGACGTCGTCCCTACACTGAAACTGCCGCAGCGATTTTCCCATGGTGGGGTCTTCGGTGGAGGCCGCGGGCACGCGCGGCAACTCTGCGGCTCATCGTAGAAGGTGGGCGGCGCGCGGGTCAACTGCGTGACGATTCAGGTGGGTGAGCGAGGAGCCTGCGCGGGCGGACGGGAAGCACCCCACGGTTCGGCGGATGGGGCTATGCTCGCCACGCTCGCCATGGCGCGCCGTTTCGACCCTCTCCGACCTCGCGTCCGCGCCGATGCGCTCGCCCGCGTGCTTGTCCTGGGCACGGCCGCCGCCGCCCCGAGCCTGGTCGGAGTTTCAGCCCACGCTGCGCCGGGCCAGGCCATTCGTCTCGGCGGCGTGGAAGCGCAGGGTCCGGCAACTCGCGCGGTTACCGCGATTCACCACAACCCGGCGATGCTCGCGGCGCTCGGCGGCACGGCGGTCACCGTCAGCGGCAGCGTTGGCGCCGACCAGATCCGGGCGCGACGCTACGTCTCGGACCCGAGTACGGGCGCGCCGACCGACACCCTCGACGCGCCCGTCTCCGTCCTCAATCCCGCGGCCAGCTACTTCGCCGGCGCGAGCGTGTACTTCGATCCCGTCGCTCTGGGCGTGGGCATCTACGACCTCGGCACCCGCTATCGAACCGCGAGCGCCGACCCGCTTCGCTTCCAGCTCGCCCCCGACCCCGACCGCTGCGTTCGCTTTGGGGACGCGTGCCCGCCCGATGGCGGCGCGGCGCGAGCCCGACAAGACATCACCGTCGCGCTGGCGCTCGGCCGCGGCAACCTCGACTTCGGCGTCGCGGTTCACTTTCCCCGGCTGCGCGAGCGCTTCGCCTACGACAACGACACCGAACTGACCCCCGCCCCCGAGGAGATCCCCACCGCGCGGTGCGAGGACAAGGAGGACCCGCTGTGTACCGAGCGCGTCGGATTCAAGGGCTGGAACCGGTGGATCCCCCGCAACGGCTCGGTACCCGGCCTCGACGCGGCGCTGACCTTCGGCATGGCGGTTCATCTGCGCCGCGACACGATCACGCTCGGCGCCCGGTACCGGACGTTTCCGCTGCGTCGCGCGGGCGAGCTCGCCTTGGACGGGGTCGCGCTGGTCTGCCGCCCGACGGTGGATCCCGCCGACGGTCTCGGCCAAGACATCGTCCCGCCGTGCCAGCTCGCCGAGCCGGTTCGCGCCAGCCTCCGCGAGCGCCTGCCCCAAGAGGTCGCCCTGGGCGCATCGTTCGTCTTGGGGCGCTCCCGGCTGTGGCGCGTGGACGCGAACCTGTTCTGGCTCGACCTGTGCCCCGGCGGCCTCCGGCCTGGACAGTGCGGTGGACGAGACGCCCAGACCCTGCGCCTCGTTGGCCTGGACCGGAACAGCTTCGTGCCGCCGGAGTTTCAGCGCTTCCGCGGCGCTCAAGATCTTTACGGCCTCGAGGTCTTCGGCTCCTACAAAGTTCGCTCGAACGTCGCGCTGCTCATGCAGTCATCCCTCAACTCGCCCTCGGTGCGTCGCGGCGCCCTGTCGGCGGGGGTTGGTGAAGGCTGGCGGTTTGGCATGGGCGGCGGCGCCCGATTCCGCGTCGGCTCCAACAATGTGCTGCTCTCGCCCGGCTACGCGTTCGACCTGTTCCTGCCCAACAACGTCCGCCCCGACCGCGCGCTGCTGGACCCCACCGCGGCAACCGACTTCGCCGACTCCGGCGGAGACCTCAACGCAGAAGGCGCCGACGCGTTCTTGGATGGACGGGCCCGACCAACCAACGCCGCCCGGTACTTCGGCCAGATTCACGTGCTTACGATGACGCTCAGCTGGGGCGAAGCCCCCCGCGTGCTCGAGTGAACCCTCCGCATCCGGGCGCGACGACGAGCGCGGCGGCGGTGGCTTGATACACTGGTGACGTGATTTCGAGGCCAGCGCTTGCCCTGCTGCTCCCCTTGCTCGCGCTGGCTCCCGCCGCGTGCAAGAAGGCCCAATCCGCCGAGACCGAGGTCCCTGCCCCACCCGCAGCCGTCGTCGACCTCGACTCGTTCGAACGCGCCTACAACGACTACGCGCTGCTGCCGGAGAACGATCCGCAGCGCGCTGCCTACCGCGCCGTGATGCTCCCGTACCTCGAGCAGTACATGGACCGCGCGACCGCATCGAAAGACGACGCGGAGGCGATGAGCGCGCTGCAGTACACGCTGTCGCTGTACACCCCCGGCGAGCTCCGGTCGGCCGCGTCTCAGCCTGCGCTGGCGCGGCGCGCGGACGCCATCTACGGCCTCGTCGCCAAGCGCGGCGACGAAGAGCCCGCCCTGCTCTGCATGGCGATCGCGCAGCACTTCGGTGACGCGGCGCTGCGCGAGCAGGCGATCGAGAACTGGGACCTGATCGAGCAGTGGCTCGTGAACAACGGCCCCTACGCGACCGACCCGCTGCTGCGCGAGGAGCAGCTCGAGCGCGTCATCGAGCAGGTCTCGGCCGTCTTCCCCTCGCCCTTCGTCGTCCAGCGCCTCGAGGCGCTGTACGTCGCCCGCGACGACGTCGCCAAAGGGATGGAGGGCAGCCGCAGCGTCGTCAGCTCGGCCGCGATGCGTCGCACCCAAATCACCGGGTACCTGCTGCTCCGCCTCCACCTGCGCGCCGACGACTTCGACGGTGCGATCGCCAGCCTCGACCGCGTCGAGCTCGAGATGCCCGTCGCCAAGCTCGGCGAGATGACCGAGGACGCGATGAAGACGCGGCGCAACGCGCTGCCGATTCTCTCGCTCGCCGAGCAGTTCGCTCCCGAACCCGGAGCCGACCTCGCCGACCCCTACGTCGTGCAGGGCTGGGGCATCGTCGACAACCTCTCGCGTCGCGCGGTCGCCGAGTATCCGCAGGACGCCTACGCCCACCTGCTCCGCGCCCGCGCGCTGTCGAACGCAGGCCTGCGGGAAGCCGCGGTCTTCCATCTACGGAAGTCGATCACGCTCAAAGAGGACGTCTTCGACGCTTGGCAAGCCCTGGCCCAACTCCAACAAGACGTGCTCACCGAGCAGTCCGAACGCGACCCGCAGCGGGCGCTGTCGATGCTTGCCGACGTCGAGGCGATGCACTCGCGCGCGGCCGAGCTGTGGCAGGACCGCCCCGTCGAACCCGGCCTACCCGAGGCCTTCTACACGGTCGCCGAAGGGCTCTACCAAAGCGGGGACGTCGAGCAGTCGACCGGGCTGCTCGAGCGCGCGCTGAAGCTCGAGCCCACCCCGCCTGCGCTCGACCTCCTGGGGACGATCTCCATCAAGCGCAACGCCTTGGGCCCCGCGCGCGCGCACTACAAGCACCTCGAGGACCTCTCGTACGACGACGAACTCTCCCAGCTGCTGTGGGAGGCTCGGGCCCGCCAGCAGCTCGGTGAGATCGAGCTGCGCGAGGGCAACGGGGCCGCGGCGACCAAGCACCTGCGCGTGGCCCTGCGGCACAACAACGACCTGCTCGCCCGCGTCGCGGACAGTCCCTACGGCCGCGCCGAGCGGTACGTGGAGCGTGGGCACGTGTTGTTCATCCTCGGCGACATCCGGGCGGCGATGGCCGACTTCCGCAAGGCCTCCGAGCTCGCGCCGCAAAGCATCAAAGCGTACGCCGACCCGCTGCGCGTCCTCGTCGCGCACGGCTACTACGACGAGGCCGCCGAGCTTTTCGGGCGCGCGATGAACCAGCCGGACCTGTCGAACAACCTCAAGCTGTACTTCAGCCTGTGGCTCAACGAGCTCGCGCTACGCCAGGGGCAGACACCCCCTCGCGACGCCCTCGCGTTCCTCGAGACCTTCGAAGGCAGTCGGTGGGGTGAAGCCCTGGCCTCGCACGCGCGCGGCAGCCTCGACTTCGACGGGCTCGTGAAGGCTGCGACCGACCGGGGAGAACGCGCCGAGGCCTACTTCTACGAGGGCCTCAAGGTCTGGCGCTCCGGCGACACGGCGGGCGCCGAGGCGCTGATGAACAAGGTCGTCGACACCCAGATGATGGGCTTCTTCGAGTACGACATGGCGCAGCGGTACTTGCGGTGGGGCGCCCCCCCGGTCACCGCGCGACTGCCTCTGCCCGCGCAGCTGTCCAAGCAGCGCTGACCGGCCGCGACCGCTCTGCGCGACACGAAAAAGACAAACGCCGCCCCGAGAAGTCTCGGAGCGGCGCTTTTGAGGCTTGGGCCGGATTCGAACCGGCGCATGGAGCTTTTGCAGAGCTCTGCCTTACCACTTGGCCACCAAGCCGTCGGTGGGCGGCTGATGTAGCACGAGCTTTTCGGCGTGGCAACGAAAAGCGGCGGGCTTTCCACCCGCCTCGCCCCTGATCGACAACGGGGTCGACAGGTGGGGCGCGGAAGGTCCGAAAACACCGCCGCTGGCGGGCCTCCGAGGAGGACGACGACCGCGGGCGACTACAGCCCGTCGAGCGGGTCGTTGCCGTCGCCGAGGTTGATCCGCTTCTTGCGCTTCTTGGTGATCGAAGGCTCTTCGGCCGCGGGCTTGCTGGAGCTGCTGCTCGAGCCGCCGCTGGACTTCTTCTTGGTGCTGCCCGAGCGCTTTTTCTTGCTGGTGCTCTTCTGGGCTTCCTCGTTCTCGGCAATCTTCGCCTCGAGGGCCTGCTTCTCCGCAAGCAGCTTGTTCCGCTCCGCCTCGCTCTTGGCGTCGCTGAGCTTCTTGTCGAGCGCAGCGAGATCTTTCTCCTGCTTCTCGCGCTCTTCCTGCAGCTTCTTGAGCTCGGCCGCAAACTGCTCGAGCTGGGCCTGCTGCTTCTTGGCCTCTTCGGCCATGCGCTCTTGCTCGGCCGCAGCGACGGCAGCCTGCTCTTCGGCGGCCTTCTTGTTGCTGTAGTACATCGCGCCCAGGCCACCGAGGCCCAGGACGAGCAGCGGCACCACCACAAGCGGCCACTTGGGCTTGGCCTTCTTCTCCGCGAGCTTCATCTGCGCATCGATGCGCATCTGCTCTTCGGCCAGGCGTGCCTCTTGCTCGGCGCGGCTGCGGGCCTCGGCCTCGGCCACGCGGATTCGTTCTTCGCGCTCGCGGGCCTCGCGTTCGGCCTGCTCACGGGCGAGGCGGTCGGCCTCTTCGCGGGCGATCCGCTCTGCTTCCTCGCGAGCCTGACGTTCTGCGGTCTCGCGAGCGACCCGCTCTGCTTCGACCTGGGCCTGACGCTCTGCCTCGACCTCGGCGACACGATCCGCCTCGAGGTTCTTCAGCTCCGAAAGCGCCATGAGCGCTGAGTTTTCCGAGTTCATGTGCTGCTCTCCTCCACCTGTCCGTTCCACGGCGCTGCGCCGTGGGTGTTCCCGGCTGAGACGATGGGGGTCGTCTCTACGTGCGGGTACGCGTCGCCGTCGTGGATCGTACGCCTGGGGGCGGCGGCTCGGTCTTCGACGCGACGCATGGTTCCGTTCTGGTTTGGCGCCGCGCTCCCACCCCGGGACGCTCGGCGACCAGTGGCTAATCTGCCGAAATTTTTGGGCGATGGCTAGCCCTCGCTACCGTCGAGCGGAAGCCCGATGTCTGCGCAAACCCCACGGTCCCGTCGTCATGCGCTGTGCGCCGCACTTCTGCTCGCGCTGCCTGGCTCCGCGTTCGCGGCGACCCCGACGGTGGCCGCGAGGCCGGCCCTGGGGACCCGTCTATCCCAGCAGCGCGTGCTCCCCTACCCCGTCACGCAGGTTTGGGGCGCGGCGATCCGATACCTGCGGGTCGATCGCGACTACGCGATCGTCGACCGCGATCCGGACACCGGCTACATCGTCTTCGAGATCCCGCTGGGCGGCGACCGCCGCGGACGGGGCGCGCTCGAGGCCTTCGAGACGACGGACGCGTCCGGCCGCCCGAGCACCCAGCTGCAGGTCAGCACGGAGGCAGGACCCACCCACCTGCCCCACACGCTCATGGAGGGCATCGCGAAGAAGGTCCGGGGCGAACGTGGCCAGGCTCCGCCGCCGCCCCCCAAAGCGCCGGTCGAGCCCCCCAAGGGGGACGACGATGACGGCGGATTGCCGCGCATGCCTCCGGCGGTGAACCCGGACCGCTTGCCGCTGGAGTAGCGCGTGCGGTACGGCGTCTGCGTGGCGCCACCGTACGACCTCAGAAGCGACACCGTCAGCAAGCCGACGCCCGCGATGCGCGAGGCGATGGCCGCCGCGCCGGTCGGAGACGACTGCTACGGCGATGATCCGTCGGTCCAAGCACTGGAGCGCGCCGTCGCGGACCGGCTCGGCAAAGACGCCGCCGTGCTGCTCCCGACCGGGACGATGAGCAACCAGCTCGCGGTTCGCCTCCACGCCCGGCCCGGCCAGACGATCGCCTGCCACGAGACCGCCCACGTTCGCATTCACGAAGATGCCTCCGCGGCGGCGCTGAGCGGCGTGCAGCTGATGGCGATAGGCGGCCGGACCGGCTACTCCGTCGCACAGCTCGAGGCGCTGGTCCGAGAAGCCGACTGCGGCTGGCCGCCGGTCGCGACGGCGTGGCTGGAGAACACGCTCGGGGACGCGGGCGGCATCCCCTGGGGCCTGCGTGAGCACGAAGGCGGCGACGACCTGCAGACGCTGGCCGCGTACGCGCGCGACCGCGGCTTGAGCGTCCACCTCGACGGTGCGCGCCTGTGGAACGCCCACATCGCCACGGGCACCCCCCTGCCCGACATCGCCGCCGTCGCCGACACCGTGAGCGTCTCGATGAGCAAGGGCCTCGGCGCACCGGCGGGCTCGCTGCTCGTCGGCGGTGCGGACTGGATCGAGCGTGCTCGCGGCCTGCGTCACGGTTTGGGCGGCAGCATGCGCCAATCGGGCATCTTGGCGGCCGCGGGTCTGCACGCGCTCGAGCACCAGCTGCCCCGCCTTGCCGAGGACCACCGGCGCGCGTCCACGCTGGCGACCGCGATCGCGGACCTTCGGGGATGGACCGTGCACACGCCGCGCACCAACATGGTGATTGCGACGGTCGACGACGCGATCGGCTCCGCCGAGACCCTGTGCGCACCGCTGCGCGAGGCCGGCGTCTTGTGCCACCCCAACCGCTACGCCGAGGTGCGCCTGGTCCTTCATCTGGGCATCGACGATGCGGCCCTCGAGGCGGTCATCGAGACCGTACGACGCGTCGTCCCGGCGACCGTGGCCTGAGCGACGAGCCCACACGACGTAGAGGACGAACCAAAGACGAAGGGCTCCTCTCGCAGCGCGAGATGGAGCCCTCGTCGTGCGCGGGTGCCCGCGCAGCAGCTACATGCTGATCGGGTAGACGGCGCCGAGCGAAGCCTTCTGGAACTTCTTGAACTTCGCCTTCTTCAGCGCAGCCGCGACGCAGTTGCCCAGCGGCGTGCCGTTGTGTGGCGACTGGGCCGCGGCCGAGGTCACCGCACCGGTCGCTCCCGCGATCGACAGCTTCACGCGGACCTTGGTGCCCGGCGACGCGCCGTGCTTGCCTCCGCAAGACTTCGCGGCGCCTTTGACCGGCGACACGCCCGCGCGGATGTCGGTGCTGCTGAGCGTCTTGGGCAGGTTGGGGTCGGCAGGCGCGGCCGGCTTGCTGCCACCGGACTTCTTGCTGCCGCCCTTCTTGCACTTGCTCGGGTCGAGGATGCAGTCGACGCTGACGTCTTCCTTACCGCCGCCGCTCTTCTTGGCGGGGGTGGAGGCCTTCTTCGCCGGGGGGTCGCCAAAGCCAGCAAGCGGGTCGCTGCCGCCGCCGGACGAGGACGACTTCTTGCCGGACGACTTCTTCTTCTTGCCGCCAGAGGACTTCTTGGTCGACGAGCCCGTCGCGCCGGCGCCTGCAGCGCCAGCTGCGGCCGCGTCTGCGTCGGCGGCCGCTTCGTCGTCCTTCTTCTCTTCGTCCTCGTCGTCCTTCTTCTTGTCGTCCTTGTCGTCGTCGTCGTCGTCGTCGTCGTCATCGTCGTCCTTTTTGTCGTCCTTGTCGGCGACGGACGGCGCGGCTCCGGGGACCTCTTTGACGATGACCTGGGGCTCTTTCTCCGGCTTGAGCAGGACGTAGGCCGCCAACCCGCCGAGCGCGAGGATCAGCAGGACCATGAGGACGTAGATCGGTGCGTTCGAGCGCTGCGGTGGCGGAGGCGCGGCGGCCACTGCAGCGGCTGCGGGCTCTGGCGAGGGCGACGCGACCAGCGGTGCGGCGGCCAGGCCACCGAGGCCACTGCCACCAAAGCTGGGCAGCGCAGCGTCGTCGGCTGCCGCGGGTGCAGCAGCCGCGGCCGGCTGGTTCTCGGCGCCGACCATCGAGCCGAGAGCGCGGATGTCGATGAGGCCGGAGCCTTCGGAGCCCGGCGCGGCGGTGGCCAAGCCCTTGGTGCCCACCTGCTGGTTCGCACCGGCCGCAGGCTTGGCCTGCTGGTTGCCCCCGCCCGTCGCCAGCGCCTGCAGCGAGTCGAGCGAGAACAGGACGGAGTTCTCGTTCCGCTGGCCGGTCAGCGACGAGACGCGCGGAGACTGCGGTGCGGGCTCCGGCGAGGCCGCAGCGGCAACGGCTGCCGACGCGGCAGCGACACCACCGGCGGCGTAGTCCTCCTGGTTTGCACTTGCAAACGGGTCGTCTTCAGCGCCGCCATCGTCGTACCCACCGAGGCCGCCGCCTGCGGGAGCATCGGGCAGGTCCGCGAACGAAGGCACGTCACCCAGAGGAATCCAGTCCTCGAAGCCCTCCTGCCAAACCGCGGTGTCTTTGTCGATCTCGCCAGCGCTGTAGCGGGCGCGGACGTCGTCATCCGCCAGCGGCCCGACGGTCTCTCCGTTGATGGCCAAGTGCCAGCCGGGCGCGCCCTGGTCGGCGGCGGCTTCTTCGGCACCGGCGTCCGCACCCGCGGCCGCGGCTTTGTCCCGAACGATGATGACGTTGCCGCACTTCTTGCAGCGGATCTTGAAGGTTTTCCCGCGGACCTTCTCATCCGCGATGGAATACTTCGCAGCACACTTGTCGCATTCGATCTTCATTCGGGCACTTCCGATGGAGGCCAGCTGGGGGCGGACTCCAAGCTTTTTCGAGGGCTTATCGCTCGACCCCTGGGGGTTGCGAGCGACGGCAGTATACGCGCAGGCTCACGTGCCACACAACCGCGCAGCCGCGCAGGTGCAACGGTTCCGCACCCACCTTTTCGTTCACTGTGCGCGTGGGGGGTGGGCATGGCCGGCGGTGGGACGACGACCACTCAGGCGTCGAACGCATCAGCGAGCATGATGGTCTGCTCGCGGTCCGGGCCGACCGAGGCCAGCACCACGGGGACACCCACCGCTTCGCTGATCCGGTCCAGGTAGACGCGCACCGGCGCTGGGATCTCGTCCCGGGTCCGTGCAGCGCGCAGTTTCGGCCCGACCTCGGGTGCATCCCACCCCTCGATGGTCTCGAGGATCGGCCGCGCGAGCGCAAGGTCGTCGCGGCCGGGGGTCCGGCCATCCTCGTAGCCGGTGCACAACTGAATCCGCGGCAGCTCGGCGAGCACGTCGAGCTTGGTGACGCACAGGCCGGACATGCCGTTGGTCCGCGCGGCGAAGCGCAGCGCGGGCAGGTCCAGCCAGCCGCAGTCGCGCGGGCGACCCGTGGTCGCCCCGTATTCGTTGCCGGCTTTGCGCAGGCCGTCGCCTTCAGGGCCGTCGATGCGCGTGGGGAACGGGCCCGCGCCGACGCGCGTGGTGTAGGCCTTGGTGATGCCCCAGACGTCGTCGATCTGCGTGGGCCCGATTCCGATGCCGGTGCAGACGCCCCCGGCAATCGCGTTCGACGAGGTCACGAACGGGTAGGTGCCGTGATCCACGTCGAGCATCGCGCCTTGGGCGCCTTCGAACAGCACCTTCTTGCCGCCGTCGATCGCCACCTGACAGGTCTCGCCAACGTCGTCGACCATGGGCTCCAGCCACTTTGCCCAGCCGGCGGCGTCTTGAAGCAGGCGGTCCACATCGACCCGGTGCGTGTGTCCGAGCCGCTCGAACTCCGGGTCGGCCACGGCCTTGCACTGCAGCAGGCGATCGCGCAGGCGGTTGGCGTCGAACAGATCGCGGACGCGAATGCCCCGGCGACCGGCCTTCGCTTCGTACGTCGGACCGACGCCGCGTCGCGTGGTCCCGATCTGGTTGTCGTGCGTGCTCGCCCGGTCCTCGCGGAGACCATCGAGCGCCCGGTGAAAGTCGAAGATGAGGTGCGCGCCCAAGGACACGCGCAGCTCGTTGCCTTGAAGGAGCCCCAGCGCCTGCAGCGACTCGACCTCCTCGCGGAAGACAACGGGGTCGATGACCATGCCCGACCCGAGCGCACAGATCGTGCCCGGGTACGTGCAGCCCGAGGGCACCAGGTGCGTGATGATCTGCTTGCCCTCGATCACGAGGGTGTGCCCCGCGTTGTTGCCTCCGGCGAACCGGGCGACGATGTCAGCCTTTGCGGCGAGGACATCGACGACCTTGCCCTTGCCCTCGTCACCCCACTGCGCTCCCACTACCACCAACGTCGACATCGTTCGTTCCTCTGCGTTTCCTTGATTCGGTTCACTCTGCGGTCCAGGTCGAGTCCGACCATCGGTACCGCTGCACCGCGAGCCCGCCTCCCGCGGCCGGCTCGAGATACGTCAGCGTTGCGGCCCCAGCGTCAGCGGCGACGGTCTGTGCCTCCGCAAGCGTGAGGCCAGCCTGCACCCAGGCGCCCTCCCCGGCTCCACGCGCCGCGGCAGCGCGCCGCGATCCTTCAGTGCGTGCCTCGGGCGGGCAGTCGGGGCGGAGCGCGACCAGTCGGCCCGCACGGTCCGCACGACGCTCATCGTGGCCCAAGGCGCGCTCGAGCGCGTCGAGGTCGAGCGCAAAGCCGGTGGCCGCGGCACGTTCACCGTAGCGGCCGATGAGGTCGTCGTAGCGCCCACCTCGGAGAATGGGGACCGCCACGCCGGGCGCCCAGACCCGAAGGCGCGCGCCCGTGTAGTAGTCGAACCCGCGAACTTCGCCGAGGTCGACGTCGAGGACATCGGCCGCGTCGGGGTGCACCTGCGCGAGATGGTCTCCGATCGCCGCGAGATTGGCGAGCCCCTCCACGGCAGCGGGGGCATCGTAGGTCTCCCGCGCGCGCTCCAGCACGGCGGGCCGGCCGTACGCGTTGCACAACGACCCCACGGTCGCGGCGGCGGCAGCATCGGCGCCCTTGCCGACCAGGAGCGCCTCGATGCCGCCCCGGTCTTTGCGAGCCAGGAGCGCCTCGACGTCTCGGCGGTCCGACGCATCGAGTTCGAGCGCATCGAGCGTCCCGTGGGCAATGCCTCCATGGGACAGGTCGAAGCGGAACCCGGACAGCCCCACCCGACGAAGCGCGGCGTGGCTGAGCGCGACGAGTTCGGCGTCCGCGGCCGGGCTGCCGTCGCCGATGAGTTCCACGCCAACCTGGTGACGTTCGGCCCGCTCACGCGCGTCCGAAGGCTGCCGGACCACGTCGGCGGTATAGCTCAGACGCAGGACGGCCGAGCCGGGCCACGTCGTTCCGCGGTGCTCCCCCACCATGCGAGCGATCTGCGGGGTGACGTCCGAGCGCAGCGCGACGACCTCGGAAGTCTGCGCCGCGATGAACCGAACCACCGAAGCGCGATCGGCCTCGGAGAGTCCGGCCGCGAGCACGTCATAGCGCTCGACGGTTGGCGTGACGACCTGCCGATAGCCCCACGCTGCAAACGCGTCGAGCAGCTCGGCCACCAGCGCGCGTCGACGCGCGGCGGCGGGAGGGAGAAGGTCCTTGCTGCCCCGCGGCAGGCCCTCGTTGTCCGGCATCGTCGTGGTCTCCGCGTACGCTCAGGTAGCAGCGGACAGGTCGTAAAAGACCAGTCCGTTGGGGATCTTCGGGAAGAAGAACGTGCTCTTCTGCGGCATGACTTCGCCGCTGTCGCAGACGTCGACGACGTCCTTGACCGGCGTGGCGTTCATGAAGCAGACCAGCTGCGTCTTGTCGTCGCCCGCCTTCGCGACGTCGATCGACTTCTCGTAGGACTTGAAGTAGCGCAGGTTGGTCTTGGCTGCCTGGGCCTCTTTCGTGATGCCCAGCGCCCGCTCCAAGACGAGTTCGTGAAGCAGCGCGACGTCGAGGCGCTGCAGCGCGGGGGCCAGCTCGCCAAGGCCCGCAGCGGCGGGGTCGAAGTCGGCGCGCAAGGTGAGCACCGCGAGCTGACCCGACCCTGGGATGGTGAGGCCGAACGCAGCCCGCTCCTTGCCGGCCTCGGCCATGCGCGCGCG
>JBCCQM010000084.1:0-32379 GCA_039024335.1 Myxococcota bacterium | reverse complement strand
CGATGGAGGGCAACCACTGCTTCGCCGGTGGCTGTGACGAGAGCGCGGCGCCCGGCGGCTACAACGAGCAGAATCTGCGCGCGCCGATCGCGGAGTACGACCACGGCGTCGGCCAGTCGATCTCGGGCATCGGCCTGTACAAAGGCTGCGAAGTCCCGTCGTTCGACGGTGTGTACTTCTACGGGGACATCTTCACGACCAGCGTCTTCGCGGTCGTCTGGGATGGCAACACCGCCACCGAACTCGGCAGCGTCGCCAACCTTCCCGACAACCTCGTCCCCTACGGCGGTGGCACCAACGCCTACGGAGACGTGTTCATCGCGGCCAACCCGAACCCGTACTTCGGCGGCGGCCCGGGCTCGGTCTTCCGCATCACCGCGTCCAAGTAGAACGTCGACCGCATCGTGAAACAGCGCGGCCTCCTTCGGGAGCGCCGCGCTTTTTCATTTTTTCACCGCCCCCCCCGGACGATCGGCCTCCTTGCGCGACTCTTGAGGGTGCATGGCGACGACCACGACGCTGACGGCTGCGCCGGCCGAGCCTGCGAGCGAGGACATCGACGTTCAGCTCGCGAAGCGGTGCCTGGAGGGGGATGAAGCCGCGCTGCGGCAGCTGTACGACCAGAACGTGGCCGCAGTGCACCGCATGGTGCGACTGAACGCGGGACTGGGCACCAGCACCGACGATCTGGTCCAGGACACCTTCGTACGTGCGCTCGAGCTGCTGCCGCGATACCGCGGCGATGCACGACTGGCGATCTGGATGCGTGGCATCGCCTTGAACCTGTGCCGAACGCAGCGGAGAACTGCCTGGCGACGCCGACTGCTTCGTCGCCGGGTCTTGCCGCCAGCCGACGCAAGCACCTCTGCCGAGCCGGAGTGTCGCGTCGAGCTGCAGCAGCTGCTCACCCAGCTCGAGGCCCTACCGGCGACCGAGCGAGAGGCGTTCGTGATGTGCCGGGTCGAGCAGCTCTCACTGGCCGACGCTGCAGCCGTCATCGGCGCGTCCAAGTCCACGATCGGTGACCGAGTCCAGCGCGCCGACGCCAAGCTCCGCACCCAGCTCGCCGAAGGAACGAACGCATGAGCCACGACGACGCCCTGCTTGCTTTGACGCGAGACCTTCGCACCCATCTCGACGCGCACGCGCCCTCGGAAGGGTCGAGCACCCTGATTCGAGGAGGCCAGTGGTGGGCTGAACAGCGCCGCCGCCTTCGCGCAGCCCAGCCCTTCCTCTACGGAAGCGGCTTGATCCTGCTCGGGCTTGAAGCGCTCTTCGCCTGGTTTCTGTTCGAGCTGCGCGGCGGTACGCTCTCCAGCGACGTCATCGCGCCGGTGGTCCTTGTCTTCGCCGCGCCCTTCCTCTTTGCAGGTGTCGCCTGGTGGCTGGCGCACCAACCCCGGTTCTGGGCGCAGCTCACCGCCCGGGCCATGTTCTGGGGGCTTGGGCTGCTGATCGTCGCATTCCAGGGCTCGATGCTGCGGGGCTACCTCCTCGCGACCGAAAGCGTCGTGATGAGCGTCGTCTCCGCGACCGCCATGATCTGCACGCTCGCGTGCGTGCTCGTCCTGCTGAAGCTCGACGACCACTGGCTGCATCCGCCCCACCGCACGGCGTTCGAACCGGTCGCGCACCGCAGCCTGCTGACGCTGTCGTTGGTGATGGGGCTCGCCGACGCGGTGATCCTCGCGCTCGTCGGCGCCCTCAGTCTCTCTGATCCCGGCATGCACAGCGTCATTCGGCTTGGTCTTGCGGCCGTCTTGGCGACCGGCGCTTGGGGGCTGTCGCGACTGCGGGTTTGGGGCCTGGCCGTGATGGCGCTGGGCAATCTGCTCGAGGTGTTCGCGATTGGGACGGGGGCATTCGACTCGCTCGGTCCCCTGCTCTTCACCCTGCTCGCGACCGCGGTCGTTCAGCTGCTCCTGCCGGTACCCGTCTACGGCGCGATGCTCCTCCCGGCCTCTCAGCCGGAGGCCAACTCGAAGCTTTGGCGACGACACCTCCCGCGCGTGATCCTCATCGCTGCGGCCGTGTTCTCGGTGGCCCAGTTCCTTTACACGGCCTTGTCCATCGCGAGCTGAGCAGCCGAGCCAGCCAGCGTCGCGTGCTACCGTCGCCCGACGATGAACGTGTGGGCATCGAGTCTGCTCCTCGCAAGCGCCCTCGCGCTGACGGCCTGCAAACCCACCATCGCATCGGCTCCAAGGGCGCCCGTCGCCGACGCTTCGCCCGGCCGCACCAGCAACAAGACGGCCGCGAATGCAGACTGGAGCGAGCCCTGGCCGGTACTGAGCACCGCCTTTGCGGACCTCGTCCCGGCTGACGCCTTCATCGTGATGGTCAACGAAGGGCCCCTCCCTCCGGCAGCCGTCGAAGCACTCGAGCCGCTGACCCGGGCGGCGCTGGACGCCATCGACGACGGCCTACGAACCCGAGACACCGACGGCGCCCGACGTGCAATCGACTTCATCGGGCCCAGCCTCGACGCCGACGACCTTCGGCGCCTCGGGCTCGATCCGAACCCAAGGGTCTTGCTCTACAGCTACGGCCTCGCCACCGCGTTGCGGGTCAGCCTGGCGGACGCTGGCAAAATCGAAGCTCTCTTCCGAGAGAACCCGAGCCCGAACGTCACCCTCCGGAATCATCACGGCCAGGCTTTCTGGGACTTCCCGCCCGGGCCCGTCGAAGAGGGAGAGCCGCCCCTTCAGGTCGTGGTTGCAATCAGCGGTGACGACCTGCTCCTCGGCGGCTTTCCACCGGGCTTCGAAGACGAGCTGCTACCGCTGCTGTTCGGGCAGAGGCTCCCAGAGAAGCGCTTGTGGAATACGGACTTCGTCGGGCACGCCCAGCGCGAGCACGGCCTGATGCCCCACTACCTGGTTCGCTTGAATCTACAGCGACTCTTCGCCTTGGGGACCAATACAGCCGACGGACCCGACCAGGCGATCGCCAACGCGATGGGGCTGGGTAGCGTCGCAGAAGAGTGTCCTGACGAGTTCACGCGAATCTTCGAGAGCACGCCAGTGATCTACGGAGGCTTTCGCAGCTTCACGAAGGACTCGGTGGAATCGGCGCTCGTGCTCGAAGTCGCTCCCGCGCTGGCGACCGCGCTGCGCGTGCTGGCCAGCCCAATCCCCGGGCTCGAGGCGTCACCCGAGCCGAACGAGTCGCTCGCCCTTGGCGTCGGCTTCGACTTCGCCGGCGTGGAGGCTATCGTCTCGCTTTGGGGCCGAGCCGTTCAGGAGCGCCCGTTCACCTGCTCCGAGTACGTGAACTTCAACGAGCTTGCGAACGGCGACGAACTCCTCAGCGGCGTCCCCACAGTGCTCCGTCACCTCAAAGGGGCCGCCGTCGCGGTCCACAGCTTGGGGGAGACCGAGCGTGGAGCCGCTCGCGTCCATGCGGTGATTGGCTTTGACGATCCCCTGCAAGCCCTGTCTGGACCCTTTGCCGCAGCTTTCGACATCGACCCGCGAAAGATCCCGCTTCGTCGCGTGGCCAGGGTTGCTGAAATCGCCCCGTTTTCGGCGCTGGAAACCGACGCCCCCGGCACGAAGATCACCCGGACCGACGCCGCCGTCTCCATCGGAACGGGCACCACGCCCAACGCCACGCTCCGCACCGCAGCACGCGTACAGCGGCCCAATGACGGCACGTTGCTCCTGCTGCGCTGGAACCTCGTGCGATGGATGGACTCACCCGACCGCGACTTTCTATCAGACGACGTCCCACCGTCGGTCAACGCACTCGTCACCGCGATCTTCTCTTACCTGCAACACGGCAGCATGGCCGTTCGAGCCCGAACGAGTGCCGTATCGCTGGACGTCACGCTGAAGCGATAGTGACGCAGATCCTCAGGGCACCAGCCAGGTGGTGCTCACCGCGTCGCCGAGTTCGACGCGTGCGCGGCGATGCCCATCGACGTGCAGCTGCAGCACGTCGAACGTCGCCACGCGGCATCGCACGACGAGGAAGTGCGAACGACCGACCTCGCTGTGTTCAGCGCTTTGCACCCGCGGGGGCGCGAACGCGTCGGGCTGCTGTCCGGCAGGAAGCGTGGATCCGGGGACCCGCGGCACCATGTACGGCGCGCGACTGGGAAGCGCGCATGCAGCCCACGCTGCGTCCGCGACCGCGTCGGTGGTGTGTGTCGACGCCGCCGTCACCGCACGAACCTGGAGCTGACGCTTGGGATCGTAGAACAGCCACGTCACAGCCTTAAATCTCGCGACGTCGGCGGCCTTCGGAGAGCGGGTGTCGGTGTGAAACTCGAGCACGCGGGCCGCCGGGTCGACCGCGCGCAGCACCACCGTTCGTGCGCTCGGAAGTCCCGCTTCGTCGACGGTGGCGACCACAGGCGTCCGAAACGGGCTGCGTCGATCGGCTCGTCCACGCGCGAGCCACCCCCAAACGTCCGTGGCAAGCCCTTCGAGTTGCAGCGGTTCGAGCACCGGCGGAGCATGCCACGCGACTCCGAGACAGCCAGCCTTCCTGCTACCGTGGCGACGTGGGCCATTTGAAACGGGGTTGGGTGCTCGGGCTATCGATCGTGGCGTGTCGTACCAATCCCGCGTCGGAGCCAGCACCGACCCCTCCAGCTACGGCCAGCGTGGCGGTGAACGAGGACCCCGCGACGCCTTCCGAAGACGCCGTCGCCCCGGCCCAACCCGCACCGTCAGCGAAGGCGCCCGAGCCCGAGCCCGAGCCCAAAGAGGCCGCCGCCATCGCGACGACCCCCGCGGACGCCAAGGCTCTGGGCGCGCTGCTCAGCGAAGAGGCTCTGGACGCGCCCGCGTACGACTGCGTTCTCTCCAACGGCCTCGAGCTTGGGGGCGGCGCCCGTGCGGACGTGTTGGAGTGCAAGACCGAGGAGATGCAGCAGGACGAGATCGCCTACCTCGTGATCCGACGGCCTGACGAGGACCCGTGGTTCGAACCCCTGGCCACCGCCTACGAGATCGCGGGCGAAGGCTGCGCCTACACGGTGGGAGCGCCACGGTTCGAGGGCACGACGCTCCGAATCAGCGCGACGGAGACCGTCACCACGTACGGCAACACCGGCGACCCAGACGCCGACCCGGACGAGTCGACCGAGGTTTCTACGACGACGCTGACGTGCGTCCTGCCCGACGACGGCTGCGACCAAGACGTCGTCGACGGCTGATCGCGAACGCGCCGAACAGCCACAGCGGCACGGCTCGATGTGCTGGCGCCGAGCTGCAGGCACATCCGCCCGGCTGCTCCATCGCCCCGGGGCTTCCCTCTGCGGCAGCGTCGCTCGTTTGGGAAGCAGTCGTCCCGGGCGGCGTTGGAGCGCTCGTCGACGCGGCCGCCGTCGTCTCCGGCGTCGCCGGGCCGGTCGAGGACGTCGTGCTCGTGCTCGTGCTCGTGCTCGTGCTCGCTCCGCCCGTATCGGTCCCCCCCGTGCTCCCCGAAGGAGGCTCCGCCGGACACGGATGCTCGAGCCGCCACGCGTCGAACGCCTGCCGCAGCGGCACCATCGGGTTCTGCGGTGCGGTGTCGGTGACGCTCAGGTCCACGACCACCAGACCGTTCGCGTCGACCACGCGCATGAACGCGGAGTCGGCAGGGATCCCATCGGGCGTGCACCGGCTGTCGCCCTCACCGTTGGCGGCACCGGCTTCGAGCGCCAGCATGAGCCGGTCGGGCATGTCGCAGCCACCCCCGCGCACGAACGCCGCCTCGGCTCCGTCGAGAACCGCCTCTCCCGTCAAGATGTTGCCCTGGACGGAGTAGCTGAACGGCGCAGCCGTGCCCTGCCGATCGCCTGCAAACGCTCCGTTGGTTTCGCCGGTGAAGCCCGCGGCCAAACCGGCAAGGGAGACGACCCCGTACTGGCGCCGGGCTGCCTGCACGTCGAACGCCGGCCCGGTGAGTTCATCGAGGATCGCCTGCGGGCTCAGGCCCTCCTCCAGCCGCATGACGGCCAGATCCCGGCCCGCGGTGTTGATCAACGCCTGCGCGTGGACGGCCCCGAACCCGGGCGCCACCCCGAGAATGATCGCCACGTCGAGCGCACCCACGCAGGACGTTCCTGCACCCCCGACGTGCTGGAGGCGCGAGTCCACGGCGACCACCGAATAAGTCGCGTGCGCCGGCGCGCTGCAGGTCAGCAGCGCGAGCGCAGCGGCCCCCATCGTCAGTGTCGCCAACCGCACGATACAGCCAGTTCCGGTCGCGAGCGCTCAGCGGCGGCGCCGGATGAAGCCGAGCAGCAGCAGCCCGGACAGCGCCCACGGCGTGCCGCGGCCGCCGACGGCACAGCCACCCCCACCGCCACCACTTCCACCGTCAGCACCCGCCGACTCCGTGTCGGTGCTCGAGCCCTCAGCCGTGGTGGGCGTGGAGGTTTCGTCCGTCGTCGCCTCGCCCGGCGAGCCCGTCGGGTCTCCCGAGGTGCTCGAGTCTGCCGAGCCCGTCGACGTGCTCGAACCAGCCTCACCGCCAAATCCAGAGATCGGCACCGCGACGGTTTCTTCGGCAAGGACGACGGGCACGGCCCCACCCATCGCGCCGAAGCGCCCAGCGAGTTCGGTCCCGACCTCAGTCGTCACGTTGTCGTCGGCGAGCTGGTTGATGTATTCGGGCGAGTTGATCAAGTACATCAGCCGAACGCTCAGCTGAAGCTGGTCGTCGCCTGCGTCGTCGGGCGTCGCGTCGACCACGTCGGGCGAGCCGGCGATGGTGTACGCAACCTCGTCCCAGTGCTGCCACGCGCCGTCGACCATGGCGTAGCGGTCGCCGACGGGATCCGTCTGACTGTTCGGCTGCAAGCCCCGCGGCGGAATGCGGGTATCGGAAACCCACGTGTTGTTCAGCAGCAGGTGGTTCCGCGTGCCGGTCTCCAGATCCTGGGCGATGCCCTCGTAGCGTCGCACCGCGGGGTCATCCTGAATGGTGCCCGCCTTCTGGTTCCAAAGACCCGAGCTGAGCACGACCTCGTCGTTGTAGCGACCGACCACCTCGATCCACATGACGCGACCCTCGGAGTACCCCGAGGGCAGCTTGTGGCCGGTCTCGTTCGTGACCGTGACCGTCAGCCCTTCGATGCCAACGCCAACGTCCACCGACGCGGGCGGCTCGACCGTCATCGAGGCCGAGGTCTTCACGAACTCGTCGATCTGCTGAATCGCGAGGTCGAATGTGGCCGCTTCAAAGCCTGGCTGCGCGTCTTCGCGGAGCAGCGTGAGCATGAAACGGTTCGCACCGAGCAGGTCGTGGCGGCGGTTGCCGAACGGATGCTGGTGGACGTTGTTGTACGGGCCGCAGGCCGCCGAGTCCGGGATCTCGGGCATGTGGCAGTCCACGCACGAGCGGAAGTCTTCGCCGGCTTGCGCGTACGCGCTGTTCAGCCACTCGGAGTACGTCCGCTGCTCGTTGAAGTCGTAGCCGAACCCGTTGCCCTCGGCGTCGACCCGCTCGCGGTGTGTCGTGACGTCGTGGCACGTGCCGCACAGCTCGGAGCTGCCCGTGAACGGATCGAACTGAGCCGCGTGCTGCTCCTGGCTGGGGACCGGCGCCGGCACGCCGTCCGTGTAGTCCCACGGCCCGCGCCGCGCGACGAAGTTGCCCTGCAGCACGTCGTCGATTTCGTACTGCGCGTTGCCGATGAGGCTGCCCTCGGTCATGCGGTGGCACAGCTCGCAGGTCACGCCGTCGAGATCGCCGTCCGCAACTTCGAGCTGCTCGATCGCCGTCGCGCTGCCGCGTCCGTTGAGGAACGCGTTGGGCGAGTGGCAACGAATGCAGTCGCTCGTGAAGTCTTCCTCGTCGTCCTGCTCGGCCACGGCGATCGCGGCCCAGAAGACCGGGTCCACCGACGACTTCGCCATCAGCGTCGGCGTCCACGTCGTCTGCGGTGCGTACGGTGGGTCGTCGAACAGGTCGTCCTGGTTTGCGAAGCCGTGGCAGTAGTTGCAGTCGAACGAGTCGGCGAGCGGGTTCATCAGCTCGCCGGGGTTGGTGGGCGCTGCCTGAGCCGTCGAGGCCGCGAGCAGCGTGACCAGACCAACGCCGAGACCGCGTGTGCGCGCGGCTCCGTCTGTGCAGGGCATGGAAGGAATGGTAGCAGCACCACCCCGCATGCACGGAATGTCATGGCGGGCTCATCATGCGCCGCTCACTTGGTGCTGTAGGCGCAGTCGTCCCCGGCGCAGTTGGCGTTGTGTTTCGTGGCGCCAGCCGCGGAGTCCTTGGAGGCGAAATCGTCGTGCAGCACGGCAGCGTCCGGATTCCAGTCCTGGGCAAGGTGAATCCGCGCAGCCAACCCCATCAAATCGAAATCGAAGTTGGACTGCAGCGCCCGCGCGTTGGCCCGCAGCGCATACGGAGAGACCGGCGCCGGCGAGGACCCCGCCACGAAGCAGGTCTGGCGCCCGTTCTCGCTGCGGAAGCCGTAGCGCTGGGAAAACACCGACGCGAACGTCTGCCGGTCGTTGGGGTACTTCTCGGTCAGCGAGTGCAGGTTGGCCGCGACCACGCCATCGGGCGTGAGGTGGTCCCGCAGGACCGCGTAGTACTCGGCCGTCTTGAGGTGCAGCGGGACGAACACGCCGCGGAACGCGTCGAGCAGGATCACGTCCCATTGCTGGTCGCCCGCCTGCTCGACGAAGAGCCGGCCGTCGGCAGCGTGCGTTCGGTATCGCGGGCTGTCGGGCACCTCGAAGTACTTGCGGGCGAGCCGAATGACCTCGGGGTCGATGTCGACCGCGTCGATCTCGATGCCCTCGAAGCGGTTGAACAGGTAGTTCGTGATCTGGCCCCCACCGAAGCCAATCATCAAGAAGCGCTTCACGTCGGGCTTGACCAAGAACGCCGCCATCATCGTGCGGGTGTAGTCCAGGTCCAGGCTCTGGGCGTAGCCGCGGTCAAGCCGAGACTCGATGTAGTACGTCCCGTCGACGACGAAGTACATCGTACGGACCGTGCCGCGCTCGGTGACGACGATGTGGTTGTAGGGCGAGTGCGCCTCTTCGAGGACGGTCTCCCCGGCAGCGAGCGAGGGCCGCGAAGGGACGCCGCAGGCCAGCCCAGCTGCGGCTGCAGCCGCGCCTTGGATCCATCGTCGCCGAAGCATCGCGTGGAGGGTAGCAGCCGTTTTCGCCGAGAACTTGGCGGAGATCGCGAGGCGTGCCACCCCTGATGCCATGAAGCCTCTCTCGGTGCTCGGCCTCCTCGCCTGTGCAGCTGCCCTCGGTGCGCAGCTGGTCGGTCGCGGCGTCGTTCTGCCGGAGTTGGCGGCCCAGTCGGCGCTCATCGACGCCAACCTTGCGGCTGCGCTCGCGGAGCCGATCCACCTGCGGATCGCCGAGGTCGTCCTGGCGGCACACCTGCTCGTCGCAGCCTCGGCCAGCCGCTGGCTGGACGTGAAGTGGGGCACCAGCGTGGCGCTGGTGCTGGTCGGGCTCTCCGGACTGCAGCGCTTCGTCATCCTGCCCGCGATGTACGGCGCGTGGAGCATGGCCGACCTGGTCGCGTCCCGTCCGATCGAGCACGTGCTCACCGGCGACAAGATGCAGTGGCAAGACTCGATCCTCGTCGGCGTGATGGCGCTGCTGCAGCTCGCGCTGCTGGTGGCTGCCGCCCGCATGATGAAGCGAGACGCGAGCACTCCGCAGCCCGCCACAGTGGAGGCGCCCGTCGCCGATCCCCTGCCGGCCGCAGCCTGAGTGCGCCGTCTTGCGGTACGTACTTCTCCCCATTTTGGGGCGCGAACAGAAGCCGGCCCGCGCAACGCCGTCGAAGGAGGCATGACCTCGCGAGTCCACGGCGCCGTCGTCCTCTTTCTGCTCGTCGGCTGCGGTGACGCCGAGCCGAGCTCGGCCGAGCCCAACGCCGAGACCGAGACTCCCCAGGCGACGACCGGCGATACGTCCGAGCCCGAGCCCGATCCCGGGACGACGTCGCCCGGAGACGGCGGCGAAGAGGGCGACTCAAGCTCCTCGGGTGGCGCGTGCGGAGACGGGGTCGTCGACGCCGGCGAGGACTGCGACGACGGCAACCTCGACGACGGCGACGGATGCGACGCGACGTGCCTGAACGAGCGCTTCGACCCCAACGCGTTTCCCCTTCTGCCCGACCCTCCGGCGTTTGGAGACTGGGTCATGAGCCCCGAGGGCGACCTGCTCTACCTCGGGGCAGGCTCCTCCAGCACCACCGTCATGCGGCTGCCCCGGGCTGGCGGCGCTGCCGAAGCCCTCGGGGAACATCCTCGCGGAAGCACGTGCTCGCCCACCGACCTTGCCGCGTCCGACGATGGCCGATGGTTCATCACCGGCAACACGTGCGGGTGCCTCGACCGGATCGATCGGCAAAGCGGCGAAGGACGAGAGGAGTACTTCTGCGACACGACGAACGGCCAACACGTCCCCTCGGTCGCGTTCGTCCCCGCTGCGTTCGGCGAGGGAGAGGGCGACGTTGCCGTCGCATTCGCGCCGGAGAACCCGTTTTTCGGCAGCACCACCTTCATCGACTTCATCCACCCCGAGACGAAGACGCAAACCCCCTTCGTGCAGATCGACGTACCGCTGACGTCGATCCGCTTCACGCCGGACGGCACCGAGCTGTATGCGGTGGGTTCGCAGCTCTACCTCATGCAGCCCGACGGAAGCCTCGATCCGGAGATGCGCTCCGTGCTCTTTCGCATCAGCTCCGACCGCACCGTGGAGGAGCTGGCGCAGTTTCCCTTCATGGTCACCAACTTCGTGTTCGGCGACGACGCCACGACGCTGTACCTCGCATCGCCGCGCGAGGGCGTGGGCGAGTTCAACGGTAACGTCGGGGGCGACGGGCTGTGGGCGTTCGACCGGTCCGCGGGGAGCCTCGACCGCCTGATCACGATCGAAGAGGACATCGGAGAAGGCTTCGCCCCGGACCCCCTCGCCTATGACAGCCACGGGCTGCTCTACGCCGTCCGCGGCGAGATTCGCCACCTCGAGCTGTGACTCAGCTCTGCTGCATCCGCACGCCGGGCAGCTTGGCCGTGGCCCATCGCGCCCCGATCACGTTGCTCGCCATCGGTCCCAGCCGCATGCGCGCGAGCGGCCCCGACACGTAGACGCCGCGGCCCCAGTGCATCGCGTCGTCGAGCCGGGGAACACCGTTGGCCACCGGCAGCTCGAGCGCATCGGCAACGTCCTGCAGCCAGCCGGACAGCGCCTCGGGGCGTAGACCCGTGGCGAGCGTGAGCCCCGACGATGCAACCGCGCCCGAGGGTCCTTCCAGGGTCAACCGCTCGGCGTCCGCGTCCCAGGTCACGGTCGGCTCGCATCGATGAACCTCGATCGACCCGCGCTTGACTGCCTTGCGCAGTCGCGTGGCCAACCCGGCCGGCACGGACCCTCGGCTGGGGTGTCGCAAGAAGAACGCCGCCCGCTCGGCCTCACCCAGCCCGGCCCAGCGTGCGATGAAGCGGTGCCGCGTCCAGTTGCGGTCGTAGTCGAAGTCCGCGACGGCGAACGGCTGCCGCATCCACAGCCGAACCGTCTTGCCCGATTCGCGCTGCACGGCAATCGCCCGCTGCACGGCCGAGATTCCGCCTCCCACGATGTCGAGGTGCGGCGCTGGCGAGCGGTCGAACACGTGCTCGATCGGTGCGCCCTCCGCCTGCAGGCGAGCCGCCCATGCAGGCACCCGTCGAGCGTTGGAGCCCGTCGCCACCAGGACACGGCGGCACGCCAGCTCGACCCCCTCTCCTTCGACCCGCAGCCCAGCCCCGTCCGGGACAATCGAGGACACGCGGCCCGGCACGACCATCGACTTCAGGCCATATCGGGCAATCACGTCGTGGCTGTGCCGCAAGAACGCGGCGTGGGTCGGACGCATGTATGCACCGGCGAGGCTCGCCACGTCGGCGTGCTCGGGGCGGTGCAGGAAGTGGTCGAGACTCACCGGACGCGCGTCGAGGTGATGAAAGATCGGCGAGCGCATCCACGTCATCGCCACCGCCTCCGCGCGGCGCGACCATCGGTCCATCAGGCGACCCGAGGGCTCGACGATGCGCACGGTCGACCCACCGTCAACGAGCGCCCGAGCCGCACAGACTCCGTGCGGGCCCCCGCCGACGATGACCCAGTCGAACATGCACTGCCGTTACTAGTGCATCCGACTTGCATTTGCAATGCGCCACGGTGAACCGCCCGCGAGCGGCGAGGCACCGTGGTGCACTGCACCGGAGGCTCCTAGAAGCCGTCGTGCGAGTCCGGCTTGAGCGAGTCGATCCCGTTGAGCTTGCACTGGTCCTTGCCCCCGTTCCCGGTGGACCGCTTGTCGTAGTCGAAGCCGCCGGGGCACTTGGGATCTCGGGTCTTCTCGACCGGCTTCCGGCAGGTGTCCTTCCCGCTCTGCGAGACGTAGTCGTACCCGCTCTTCTTGCACTTCACGGCCTTGTCTTTCTTGCCCTTCCGCGAGGCACAAACGTCCCGACCGTTCTTTGCTTTGACGTACCAGTTCTTGGCCTTGTCGGTCGGCAGGAGCTTGCACTCGACCGTCGTGGTCTCGTACTCGGTCTTGACGCACTGGTCCATGGGCGTGACCGACGAGCTACGCGTCTTGAGCGTATATCCGGCGGAGCAGGTCGGCCGCTGGGTCAGGCCGTCTTGCACGTCCCACTTGTCGATCTTCACCATCTCGTAGGCGATCACGGAGCCGGGCTGGATGGTCCAGCTGTTTTCGGAGCATCCACTGGCGCTGGGGCTCACGGCCCAGCCGTTGCCTTTGACCTCGAGCTCACCGCTGTAGCACTCGCTCTTGGCCTCCTCGCCTTCGACGAGGACCCAAACCGCGGAGATCATGCGGGCCTTGTTGCCCTCGCCCTTGACCGCAGCGAGGTGAGCGGGGGCGCGGTTGGTCTCGTAGCGAAGGTTGCCCTTTCGGTTGCCGTAGTCGATCACCATCTTGTACGCGGTGAGCTTTCCGCTGTACTTGCCGCTGCCGCTCGCCTTGGCCTTTCCTGAGACCCCACCGTTGCCGACCTGCGCCGTCATGCCCCACTGCTGGGCTTGCTTGGTGGTGATGGTGGTGTGCGCGCCAACGGAGACCTTGTAGATGCCGTCGGGCGCGTTCTGGATCTTCTGAAAGTAGTTCTTGCCGGCCGCCGGAGACATCTTCCGACCCACGGCACCCAGCCGCGCTTCGTTGGCCTTCTTGCGCCAGTACCGGACGCCTTCGAACTTGAGCGTCGATGGCGTCACCTTGGTGAATGCAGCCTGCGCTTCGGTCGACGAGAGCGAGATGCCTGCAGTGAGGGCGGGGACGGCGAGGAGGGAGAGGATCGTGGAGGTACGCATGGTTGGGGGGGTGCTTCCATCCCCGAAGAGTGAGCGCGTCCTCGAATGGATTTCGGTCGCGACGCGTTTTTTCGCCGAGCCGACGCGCTCGAGAATTCGGCCTGCAACCGGCGTTTCAACGGCGGCTGGCGCGGCTGGCCGGCAACCTTGGCTCATGTCGTGGTCTCGCCGCCGTTGGGCCGTCACCGCTCTCACCACCGCCGCCGCCGTCGCCATCCCCGCCGGCATCGCCACCGCTGCGGCGCGAAAGCGAACCGAAGAGCCCAAGTACGAAGTGCAGGTAAAACACTCCGGCTTCGAGGTTCGCCTCTACGAACCCCGCATCGTCGCCGAGGTCGAGGTGAAGGGTCAGGGCCGCGAGGCAACCAGCGCAGGCTTTCGCCTGCTGGCCGACTTCATCTTCGGCAACAACACCGCCAAGACCGAGGTTGCCATGACGGCGCCGGTCGACCGCACCGCCGCATCGGAGGCCATCGACATGACGGCCCCCGTCGACCGCACCGCGAAGGGCGAGGCGTGGATCGTTGCGTTCACCATGCCGTCGAAGTACACGATGGAGTCGTTGCCCAAGCCCAACGACGAGCGGGTCCACATTCGGCAGGTTCCGCCGACCCGCTACGCCGTGATGCGCTTCTCGGGCTCGCCCAACGACAAGGTCGTCGGTAGCCGCATGGACCTTCTCATCGAGCGGGTCGAAAAAGAGGGCTACACCACGGCGGGCAAGCCCCCCACCTACGCTCGCTACGATCCCCCGTGGACGCCGAGCTTCATGCGGCGCAACGAGATCATGCTCGAGCTCGCGCCCGTCGACCCGGAGCCGTAAAGACAGTCGGGAACGGCTCGAGGGGCGGCCGCGCCTGAACGACCCTCACGCCGCCGGGCTCACACGCGGATGCGGCCGACGCCGAGGCCGATGGGGACGCCCAGCAGCAGGATCAGCATGAACTGCACGCGCGCAGAGCCGTACAGTTCGTCGAGTTCGGCTTGGATCTTGTCCGGCGCTCGCACGTCGCCCTTCTCAACCTTCAAGGGCAGTCGGTAGCTCTCGGAGATCTCGTCCTCGAGCGTGACGATCGACTCTCGCTTGGACGCACGGGTCACCGCAAACGCGACGAGCAGACACAGGACGGACGCCGCGGCGACGCCGGCGAGGTAGTTCGCGATCTCGTCCCCGAGAAAGATGCCCCGAGGCTCGCGCATGCTCCCGCCGGTGTTCAGCGGCGCGCGCGGAGCCGCGTAGGCCGGGGCTGATTGGGAGGCAGACGCCATGGGCGCCGGCTGGATCGCTGCTGCGGGTGCCATCGGGCCCGGACCCGCAGAGACCGGAGCCGAACGAGGCTTCGTGGCTTCGAGATCGAGCGCGAGTGGAGCATCGGGATCGACCGGTGCCTCCTGCACGGCGTTGGGCTGAAGCTCGCGCGCGATGGCAGCATCGGCAGCCGACTCGGCAGCCTCTCGCGCCTCCTCCTCTTGCTCGACGGCCTGATTGTCCAGGCCATCGAGCGTCATCACCGACGGACCGTCGCCCGAAGCCGCCTCGAGCTGCGCGACCATGGCCATCATCCCGTCGTCGGGCGCGGGCGAGGGCGACGCGGGGGCCTGCGGAGGCGGTGCGTAGTTCGGTTGTGGCGCCGCGGCGGGCACGGGGACCGGCTGAGGCGCCGCACGAACGTTCGTCGCTGCGCCGTTCGGCTGACCACCGACCCCAAAATCCGGGGGCGGCATGATCCCCGGCGTGGGGCGACCGCCCGGCTGCGTCATGTGATGCGCGACACCAACGCCACCGTCGGCGAAGTGCGCGACCGGGCCCTGGTACCGCGACGGGTCGCCTGCCGGGCCGGCCTCGTCGTCCGGCTCGATCGTCGGCATCTCGACCGACTCGGTCGACGGCTTCACTTGCACCACGGCACCCATCGAGCGCAGCTGCGTCGTGGCCGACTCGACCTGGTCGGGATCGATGGCCCGATAGACGACGAAGCGGCCGTGGTGCAGCGCGAGCTCGACGTCGGCCTGCGCCACGCCCACGAGGTGAGCGAGATCTCGCGAGAGCGTCATCACCGCTCCGACCGACATCGAAGGGTCCCGCACGACAACGACGTCGAAAGCCTCTCCAGCGATCACGTGGCGCCACTTTACGCGAGCCGATGACTTTTTTGGTGCGCGATCGGGGGGACCGTATGCTCCGAAAACGGATGTTCAAGCTGCGAAAACGCGCGGGTACCGCGAGCCGTGCTGCGGCGATGGTCGCAATTGGCCTTGCGGCCTGGTGGATCCCCGGGTCGGCGGAAGCCAGCCCCGCGGTCGAAGGCACGCGGAACGTCTCGCTCGGCGGGGTCTCCCGTAGCTCGAGCTTCGGCAGCAACGCTGCGCTCGCGAACCCGGCGATGATGTCGTTCTCGCCCGTGTTCACGGTCGAGGCGATGTACCAGCTCAACATTCAGTCTCGCACGAACGGCCTTGGCTTCGTCGTGATGGACTCGCTCAACAACGGTCGCATCGGGCTGGGACTGGGCTACCTGTTCATGAGCGGCTCGCCGGAGATCACCTACCTCAGCACCGAGACCGGCGACGAGGCCACGCTCGAGCTGTCGCGGTTCGGTCACGAGGCCTTCGGAGCGCTCAGCATCGTGGCCGTGCCCAACTGGGTCTCGCTCGGCCTCAAGCCGAAGTACCAGTACAGCAGCCTGCGCTACCGAGACACCGAGGGGCTCGCCCGCAACGCGCACGAGAAGCTCAACGCGTTCGGTCTCGACACCGCCTTGTCGATCAACTTCGCGGGCTTCGCTGCGCTGTCGGTGCTCGGCCTCAACGTCGTCGGCAACTACGACCCGGCGTTCACCGACGAGCGCGACGTCTTGCTCGAAGGCCTGCCCGTCAGCGAAGGGTCCGTCGAGTACGGAGCCCTGCCCGAGATCTCCGACTACCCGCTCACGCTCGTCCACGCGCTGTCGGTCTTCCCGCTGCGCAGCCCGACGCTGAGCATCAACTTCGATGGCACCTACGACTTCACGTCGTTCCGCTTCGAGGACCACGTGCGCAAGACCTACGGCGGCTCGGCCGAGTTCATCGCGGGCCCGGTTCCCCTTCGCTTCGGCACCATCTGGGACGACCGCGGCAAGGGAACCGACGACGACCGGGTCTACATCGCTGGCGGTATCGCGTACGCCAAGAACGCTCGCCCCGGCGGCATGGGTGTGGACCTGGGCTTCGGCTTTCAGCAGCAGGTCTCCGGACCGCAGCGCGAGACGATCCTGGGCTTCAACCTCGGACTCCGGCTGCACCCGGACCTGTAAGTGACTCGGCTACGGCTCGCCCTTTGCGTCACGCTGCCGCTCGGTGGCTGTCAGGCGGACTGTCAGGCGATCAAGGCGCAGTTGGGCCTCGAGGAAGGCTCGACCACGGACGAGCCCGACGCGCCCAGCGAGGACGAGCCCGAGGACGAACTTCGCACGAAGAAGAAAAAGGGCAGGCGTAAGAAGGGCAAGCGCAAGAAGGCCCCGCCTGAGCCCCCACCCACCGACCTCGAAACGGCGCTGGGTCGAGCGATTCAGCCGCCATCGAAGACGAACCCTGCGTATCGCGTCGACCCGTTCGTGGTGACGCTGATCGCCGACACGCTCACGCGAGACGCGGGCGCTCCCTTCTCGCGGATCAAAAAGGACGGCGCGACCGGCCGCGCCGCGGCGATGGAGGTGGGCGCGCTGCCGAAGCCCTCCATGTGGCGACGCCTCGGCCTGCGACCCGGCGACCTCGTGCGGGCGGTCGACCGCGCGCGTCCACCGGGACCGAAGCGACTCCGCGCGCTGCTGAAGACCCTGCCGCGCGAGGGGAGCATCGAGGTCGTGCTGCTGCGCGAGGGTGCGGAGCGGACCCACCGCTACAACCTCGAACCCGGGCTCGCCTGGACGCGCTACCTCGAGACCGAAGGCGGCCGCGACTTCACGCCGCCCCCGGAGCCCAAACCCAAGCCGGCTGCGAGCTTCAAGCCCAGCACCCAACCCAGCAACAAGCCCAACGGTGGAGGTGGCTCGACGAAGCCGGCGCCGGTCCCCGTCTCGTGCAGCGGCAGCACGTGCACGGTGCCGAAGTGGTACTTCGACCAGCTCACCGGGAGTTCCTCGAAGGCGCGGGCGCAGGCTCGCGGCAAGAGCATCGGCAGCGGGTACAAGCTCACCTTCGTGGGCCCCGCGGCCCGAAAAGCCGGCTTCGCGGCGGGCGAGGTGATCACCAAGATCAACGGCAAACGCACCAACAACCAGCTGCAGATGCTGTCGCTCTACAGCCGCCTCAAGAGCACCCGCACCTTCAAGGTCGTGTCGAGCCGCGGTGGCAAGACCCGCAACACGACGATCTTGGTGAAGTGAATCGGGTCGCTCCTGTAGCCAAATGCACGGGACTGTGAAAATCTGACCGCGCTCGGGGGAACTTTTGGTCGCGTCCGGAGTCGATGAAGACGTGCAAGGCGCCGCGAAGCCCCAGCCTGCCGCGCCAGGGGCGAAAGACAGCGACGACGCGCCCGCGCCCATCACGGAGCGCGCCAAGGCTGACGCACGCGACCGCCAGCTGGTCGTCCGCCTCAAGGCCGGAGACCAGCGCGCGTTCGAGGAGCTGGTTCGCCTGTACCAAGACCGCGTGTTCGCGCTGTCGTACCGGATGCTCGGCAACCGCCAAGAGGCCGAAGACCTGGCGCAGGAGGTGTTCATCACCCTGCACCGCGCGATCGGCTCGTATCGCGGCGAGGGGCGCTTCTACACGTGGCTGTACCGAATCGCCTCCAACACGTGCAAGAACCGAATCAAGTACCTGCGCGGGCGCCACTTCCACAAGAGTGTCTCCGTGGACGACACGCCCGAAGCCCAGGCTCCCGCCGGTGAGGCGGGACCGGGCGTGCCGCTTCAAAGCCGCGTCCACGGCCCCGAAGCGATGACCGAAGGCAATCGCCTTGAGGCGGCCGTGCAGCGCGAACTCGCGGCCCTCGATCCCGAGCATCGCCTGCTGATCATCCTCCGCGACGTGCAGGGCATGTCGTACCAGGAGATCCTGCGCATCACGGGGCTCCAAGAAGGGACGCTCAAGTCGCGCCTCCACCGCGCGCGCGTTGCACTCAAGGACCGCCTCAAGGAGCATCTTTCGTGAGGTCGCACCACGCACACGTGCGTCGGCGTCGCTCCCCCGTTACGATCGAGGAGTCCCGATGACCCCGCCCAGCGAAACCGGCACCGACTTGGTCAGTGCCTACCTCGACGACGAGCTCGAGGGTCAGGACGTCGCCGCGTTCGAAGACCTGCTCGAGTCCTCGCCCGAGGTGCAAGAGGAGCTCGAAGACCTGCGCAAGGTCATCTCGCTCGTGGGCGGGCTGGGCAAGGTCGAGGCGCCCGAAGACTTCTACGAGAAGCTCAACCGGCGCATCCGTCGGCGTCAGCTGCTGCAGCCGCAAACCAGCTCCAAGCTGGCGATGATCGCGGTGCCGTTCCAGGTCCTCAGCATCCTGGTCATCCTCACCGTCGCGGCGCTATACATGATGTCCGAGCTCGACGCCGCCCCGAAGAGCATCGAGCGCGAGGTCCTGGTCCCCATCGGCAACACGGGCGCCCCTTCGGACGCCCCCCGCCCGGTCCAGCCGTAGGCAGGCGCGTCGATGGCGAGGCAGCCGGCGGGCTTTGCCGATCGCGCGTCGTCCTCGCTGCGAGGGCGTTCAGCCGAGCGTTTCGAGGCGTTCGACGTCTGCGATGAGCTGGTGCAGCGACGCCTTGTTCAGCCCGTTGTAGATGCCCCGGATGTGCCCGTTGCCATCGACGAGCACGAAGTTCTCCGTATGGAGGAACTCGTCATCCGCAACCTCGCGGCCCTGATCCTCGTCGGCGAAGTATGCCCTTCGGCCCAAGCGGTAGATCTCCTCCCGGTCGCCGGTGACCAGATGCCACGTCCCTTCACGCACGCCGTTCGCTTCCGCGTAGGTCGCGAGCCGCGAGACGTCGTCGACATCGGGCGTGACGGAATGCGACAGGAATCGGACGCGGTCGTCGTCTGCGAACGCATCCTGAAGCATCGCCATGTTCTTCGTCATGCTCTTGCAGATGCCGGGGCACGTCGTGAAGAAGAAGTCCGCGACGTAGATCTTGCCCGCGAACGTCTGGTCGGTGACCTCGTCCCCCGCCTGGTTCGTGAACGAGAACGACGGGATCCGGTGGAAGGCCTCCACCACCTCCGAGCCAGGTTCGAGCCAATGCGGTGTGAAGGCCGCGTCCCCGTAGAACGGCAGCGGGCCCGCTCCCCGCCCTTGCGCCTCGACCTCATCGCGCGAGGTCCCTTCGAGCACGACCTCCTCTGTGGGCGTGGCCGGGGAGAACTCACTGCATGCGCTACCCAGCAGCACCAGCAGGCTCGCGAGAACCCATCTGGGTTTGGACGACTTCGTCGTCGAGTCGAAAGCACAGCTTGCTTCGCTTGAGCCCGTAGATCCGACCATCGTGCACCTCGTAGTTGTTGTAGAGCTTTCCGTTCTCGCGCCACGACTGCTGCAGGCCCTGCGCCTGCCCGTGAACGAGCCTCATCTCTTTGAACTTGGCCCCGCTCACGTACCACTGCGTCTGGAGCCCATGCGGTTTTCCGTCGACGAAGAAGGACCGCGTCCTCGGGCTACCGTTCCGCCACCACGTCCTCGTCAGCCCGTCCCGGCGACCTGCCACGAGCTCGCTGCGAAAACTCGCCGTCCCGTCTTCGAACCACATCGATGCCTGGCCATGCTTCTTTCCCAGCCGATACGTCACGCGCTCCGCGGGCACCCCGTTGGGATGCAGCCGAGTCGCGACACCGGAAAACGGCACGCCCTGCATCGTCATCATTCCTTGCGCCGCCTGGAGTTCCAACCGCGCGCGTGGAACCTCGACCTCCGTCGCACGCGCCACAGCTCGCGAATCGACGCCTCCACATGGCGCCGCAAAGCTCATGAAGAGCACGACTGCACCGGCAACGACGACGAGCACCATCTTCATGCGGACCTACTGAATGGCCGAGGGCGTGCCCTGATAGTCGCCGGGAAACAGCACGAAGTACTCGCCAAGGTAGGCGTCATTCTGGATGTGGTAGTGGTACTCGGAATCGGCGTGGGGCGTTGGTCCGACGTGTCCGCCGGACGCGTCGAGATCGGCCGGATACTCGCCATCGGGATTCCGCCGCCCATACAAGAAGAAGCCGTCCGACATGATGCCGATGAGTGAGTCGTCATCCTCGGACCACGCGTGCGGCTCCAGGTGGTAGTGGTAGCTCTGCGGGCCCGTGTGGGCCGCCGTGAAGTCCAGCGACGGCACCGCGTTGTCGAGCGGCACATTCGGACCTTCTTCGTCGTTGTAAATCATCGACCCACTGACTGCCATCCCGATGGGCCCCAGCCCCGTCGCGGACGGGGACGGTGCAACCGTCGGGGCCGCCGAAACCCGCAGCGTGTACGAGCCCATGAAGTCGTCGATATTGCCAGGCGCCATCGACTCGTAGCTCGTCGCCGTGGGCGGGACGAACAGCGGATGGTCTTCGCCGGCCGCGGGCGTGTCGATGGTGTTGCCCATCGGGTCGATCGCGCTTCGGGGCGTCGTATTCGACCAGTACGGCGACGGGTGGTTCGGCAACCCCGTCGACTCCAAGACGACCTCATCGCCGTCTCGCATGATCGTGAACGCCTCATCGCTGAACTCTGCGAAGGCAGGATGGAGTCCATCTCCTGCCTCCCCGGAACTGGAGGCCCCGCCCGAGCTGCCGGTCGACCCGGACCCGTCGACCCCAGGTCCAGTGCTCGACGTACTGCCTCCCGTCGTGTCGTCCGCGGCACTGCTCGCCCCGGTTCCGGTCGTGGTTGCGGCGGACGTCGAGGACGCCTGCGAAGGGTCCGTGTCGGTAGCCACCCCCGGTTCGGTGATCGAACACGCGGGAAGGAGGTTCAATCCTGCAACGGCAAACAGAACGGCACGACTCCGACCCGAGGTTCGTCTCATGAATCCAACGTAGTCCCGGATCTCCATGTCGGACCCACGCCACACACTTCCGGGCGGGCGGTTAACAGTTGCAAACAAAGTGCACTACTGAATCGCCGACGGCGTGCCTCGGTAGTCTCCGGGAAACAGCAGGTAGTACTGGCCGAGGTAGGCGTCATTCTGGATGTGGTAGTGGTACTCGGAGTCGGCGTGGGGCGTTGGTCCGACGTGTCCGCCGGACGCGTCGAGATCGGCCGGATACTCGCCATCGGGATTCCGCCGCCCATACAAGAAGAAGCCGTCGGCAAGGATGCCGATCAGGGCATCATCATCGTCCGACCATGCCTTGGGTTCGAGGTGATAGTGGTAACTCTGCGGCCCCGTGTGAGCCGCAGTGAAGTCCAACGACGGAACGGCATCATCGAGCGGCACGTTGGGCCCCTCCTCGTCGTTGTAGATCATGGCTCCACTGACTGCCATGCCGATCGGACCCAGGCCCGTCGCCGACGACGATGCAGCGACCTCAGGGGAAGACGGTACGCGCAGCGTGTACGTCCCCACGAAGTCGTCGATGTTCCCTGGCGCCATCGATTCGAAGTTGGTCGCCGTGGGGGGAACGAACAGCGGATGGTCCTCGGCAGCCGCGGGCGTATCGAGTGTGTTGCCCATCGGATCGATTGCGCTGCGAGCGGTCGTATTCGACCAGTACGGCGATGGATGGTTCGGCAGCCCGGTGGACTCGAGAACGACCTCGTCGCCATCCAGTGCGATCGTGAATGCGGCGTCGTCGAACTCGGCGAACGCGGGGTGAAGCTGCGCGGTGGCGCTTCCCGTCCCGCCATCACCGCGGGTCTCGGCCCCGGCGTCACAGCCCAATGCAGTCACGCTGAGCGCGAACGAGAGAAAGTACTTTGGTTTCATCGGTTCCTGGTCCTCGGTCGCAGCGCACCGCGAGACGGGATCAAGCTACGGTCGTCTCGCGACGAACGAGACGGTCGCAAACACTTCCGATTGGACGCTTAACAGTCGCTAACGTGCACTGGCAGTCGCACGTACACGCGCGTGCCCTCGCCGAGCGTGCTGTCGAGCGTGAGGGTGCCGCCGTGGGCCTCGGCGATGCGCCGCGCGAGACCCAGCCCCAAGCCAGTGCCGCCCGTCTTGCGCGCCCGGCTCTTGTCCGTGCGGAAGAATGGCCGGAACACGCGCTCCAGATCCCCCGACGCGATACCGATGCCGCGGTCTTCGATGACCACCAGCAACGCATTTTCGTCGAACCGCATCGTGAGTGCCACCGGGCCATCCGAGAACTTCTGGGCGTTGTCGAGCAGGTTGTCGACCATACGACGGAGCAGCACCTTGTCGCCGCGGATCGGCACGCTGATGAGTCGCGCGTCGAGTGACCGGTCCGGATACAAGCGGGAGAATCGTTCCACTGAGGCACGAAGATTGACCTCCGCGTCGAGGGCGGTGACGTGCAGGGTCGGCGTCCCCGGGGCGCCGGCGCTCTCCAGGAGTGGCCGTGCACTATCGAGAACGTCCGCCACGAGCTGCTCGAGTTCGTCGAGGTCTTCGACGACATCCGCGAGGGATGCCTGAACGGCTTCTTGCGAGCCGGACTCGGTTGCAAGGTCGAGTGCAACCCGAATCCTGGCGAGCGGGGTTCGAAGCTCGTGCGAGATGTTTGCAATCAGCTCCCGTTCGCCACGAACGAGATCTGCGATCCGTTGCGCCATCGTGTCGAACGCGGCCGCCACGTCCCCGAACTCATCGGCACGGACGATGTTGGTCCGCGCGTCGAGGTCGCCTGCACCGAATGCGGTTGCAGCATCACCGAGACGTCGCAATGGCTTCACCACCGTGCGCAGCAGCAGCCATGACACCAACGCCACGACCAGCAGCGTCAGTCCAATGACCTCGGGGCCGAAGGGTGTCACCAGATCCGGCATGTCGCGTCGAAAGACGATTTTCGCACCGGCGGCGCTCAGCGGGAGCGCGTAGCAGAACACGCGTGGACTCCCGGGGAACGGACCACTCTCTTCGACGGTGGGCGGCCGCGGGGGATGCGGTGGACCACCTCCGGGCGGTGGTGGGCCAGCGCCGGGCGGCGGAGCGCCACCAGGTGGCCCGCGGTGCGGAACACGACCATCAACACCCAGTGGCTGTGGCCGCATCAACTCGACGCACGGAACGTGGACGTCGACGACCGTCGATGCCACCGGCACGCCGCCCTCGTCGAGAACCTCCGCCTCGAGTTCGTGCTTTTCGAGTGCCCCGTCGAGATGACGCTGAACCGCCACTGCATCATCGAGGTCAGCCTCGACCGCGGCCGCCAGCGCGTGCTCCTGGTCGCGCATCGCCTCAGGGGATGCGACTTGGCTCAGCCGCAGAAGCAACGCGAAGCCACCCAGGACCACGATCGTCTGCAGCAAGCCGAGCGCGTAGATCCGCACACGCAACGACGCCTTCGCACCCACGCGACGCCGGATGGGCAGCGGTCGTTCCACGCGTCGAGAGTACGGCCCACGCCGTAGGCCCCCAACAGGACAAACAGTTCCGAGCGCCGGCTTAACAATCGCTCACACAACGCGCGCCACCGCTCAACGCGGCTCGGGAACCAGCATGTAGCCGACGCCACGAACCGTCTTGAGAATCCGGGGCTGGCGGGCCTGTTCACCCAGCTTCTTGCGCAGGTTCGAGATGTGGACGTCGATGGAGCGGTCGAAGGCTTCCTCCGCGCTTCCACGGACGGCTTCGACGAGCTGCTCCCGCGTGAGCACCTGGCCGGCCCGCTGCACGAACACCTGCAGCAGCTCGAACTCATACGTCGTCAGCTCGACTACGTCTCCGCGAAAGGACGCAACCCGAGCGCGACCATCGACGACGAGCGCCCCCGCAACGGACCGACGATTCGGCGCCTGGGTTCGCTGACGCGCCCGACGTGCATGCGCCCGAATGCGAGCGAGCAGCTCCCGCGAAGCGAACGGCTTGGAGACGTAGTCGTCGGCGCCTCCCTCGAGCCCCATGACGCGGTCTGCTTCTTCGCCACGGGCCGTGACCATGATGACCGCGACGTCCGAATGCTCTCGGAGGCGGCGCAGCACCTCGAATCCATCGATTCCCGGCAGCATCAAATCGAGCAACACCACGTCCGGTCGCATGCGAATGATACCTGCGATCCCCTCCTCGGGCTCCGCGTACACCGTGACGTCGAGTCCGTGCGACTGAAGGTACTGCTGGGTCAGCCGCCCGAGTTTCGGGTCGTCTTCGATGTATGCGACGCGAACCTCTTCCACCGCGGAACGTCCTGCTCGGCAAAATCGACGGTAGCACGCAGGCCTCGGATCGATTCGGGCCCGACGGTGGCGAAACCGAGTCTGACTCGACCGTGCGGCCTGCCCGTGGGGGGCGTGTCACTGATGGTCAGGCCACCCCGGTGAATGCACGTACAGGGGGCGGTTTTCGGCGGGTCGCAGAGTGCGCGAGGTTCTCGGATCGGAGCCCGGTTGTGGTACAAACGCCGCCTCAATGGCGCGCGAAGTCACCCTCGTCGACGCCGGGCTCGGCAACATTGCGAGCGTGGAACGCGCTCTCATTCAGGTCGGAGCGGGTGTGCGCGTTGCGCGGCACCCCGATGACGTCGCCAAAGCCCGTACGGTTGTCTTTCCTGGCCAGGGCGCATTTGGCGCCATCACCAGCAACATCGTGGATGGGCAGATGGGCAACGCCCTTCGGATGGTCATCGAGCGAGGGGATCCCTTCCTCGGCATCTGCCTCGGGATGCAGCTTCTCTTCGACAGCAGCGATGAGAACGGCGGCCAGAAGGGCTTCGGCATCCTCAAGGGCCACTGTAAGCGGTTCCCCGACGGCATGGAGATGGCCGCGGAGGACGGCGCCCAGGAGGTCACACCCGAAGCCGCCGACGCAGCAGCGGACACGAACCACGCGCAGACCGTCGCGCCCGCCCCGGCTCCCGCAGCAGTCTCCCCCACCGCGGTGACCCAGCCGACGCTGCCGCTCATCGGCGGGCCCGCGCCGCAGAACCCTGCGCCGATCGCAGCCCCGGTGGTGGCTTCTCCACCCGCGCCGCCCGTCGCACCCGCGCCCGCACCTGCCAAGCTCGTTCGCCGCCTCAAGGTGCCGCACATGGGCTGGAACTCGGTCGAGCCGACCGGTGACCACTACTACTTCGTTCACAGCTACTACGTCGAAACGCCCAGCACCGACGACGTGATGTGGATGACGACGTACGGGGGAATTCGTTTCCCCGCCGCGGTTCGCCGCGGCAACGTCTTGGGCTGCCAGTTCCACCCCGAGAAGAGTCAGCGTGCGGGACTGAAGTTCCTCCGCGCCTTCCTGCTCGGGGGATGGGGATGATCGTCATTCCGGCCATCGACTTGATGGGCGGGAAAGCGGTTCGACTGGCTCAGGGCGAGCGGGATCGCGTCACCACCTACGCCGACGATCCGGTTGCGCTCGCCGAGGGCTTTGCGAAGGCGGGCGCCGGTTCGATCCACGTGGTCGACCTCGACGGCGCCTTCGAAGGCAAGCCCAGCCAGCGCGAGGTGATCGTTCAGATCTGCAACGCCGCCGCAGCCCACGGTGTGCGGGTGCAGACCGGCGGAGGCATTCGAAGCGCCGCCACCGTCGACGCGCTGATCGACGCCGGTATCGACCGCGTCGTGATCGGAACGCTCGCCATCAAAGAGCCCGACACGGTCGCGGCCTTATGTACCAAGTACCCCGACCGCATCGTCGTCGCTGCTGACGCACGCGACGGCATGGTCGCCGTCTCCGGCTGGACCGAGAAGAGCGAAGTCTCGGCGCTGGAGCTCACGCAGACCGCCGAGCGCTGGGGCGCTGCGGCCGTGCTGCACACCGACGTGTCCCGCGATGGCATGCAAGGCGGCCCCGCCGTCGATGCCACCGCATCCCTGCAATCCAAGGTTTCCATCCCCGTCTACGCCAGCGGCGGCGTGGGTACGCTCGACCATATCGACGCGTGCGTACGTGCCGACATCGCCGGCGTGGTCCTGGGGCGCGCCCTCTACGAGGGTGCCTTTACCGTCGAGGAGGCGCTGAGCCGATGTTGAAGCGACGCATCATTCCCTGTTTGGACATCAAGAACGGCCGCGTGGTCAAAGGCGTGCACTTCGGCGGCCTTCGTGACGCCGGCGACCCCGTCGAGGCCGCACGCGCTTATGACAAACAGGGCGCAGACGAGATCTGCATGCTCGACATCACCGCCACGACCGAGGGGCGGCAGAGCTTTCTCGACGTGATCCGCCGGGTCACGCCGTCGCTGTTCGTCCCCGTCACGGTCGGCGGTGGCATCCGCCGCGCCAGCGACGTTGACCGCATGCTCAACGCCGGCGCCGACAAGGTCGCGGTGAACTCGGCCGCGGTCGCGAACCCGCTCCTGATCGAAGACCTCGCCAAGCGCTACGGCTCCCAGTGCATCGTGGGTGCTGTCGACGTGCGTCGCCTGCCCCCGATCCCCGCCGACGATGGCCCGGTCTACGAGGTCGTCGTCCACGGCGGCACGCGAGGCACCGGCCTCGAGGCGATTCAGTGGTGCAGGACCCTCGCGGACATGGGCGTCGGCGAGATCCTGCTGACCAGCATGGACCGAGACGGCAGCCGCGAAGGCTACGACCTCTGGATTACCCGCACCGTGTCGCGCACCGTCGACGTGCCGGTGATCGCCAGCGGTGGCGTCGGCTCGCTCGAGCACCTGCGCGAAGGCCTGGCCACGGGCGAAGGCGAAGCGGACGCGGCACTCGCTGCCTCGATTTTCCACTTCGGGCTGTACAGCATCGGCCAAGCCAAGGGCTACCTGCACGAGCACAACATCCCGGTGCGTCCGTCTCGCTGAGGCATGAACGCCGCACCCGGCTGACACGGGTGTCGTGCGGAGACGGTCGAATGCGCGGCAAGTGGCCGAAAAGGGGAGCGGCACAGGACTTGCTCCTCGCGAGGACATGACGCTCCTGGCTCTTGCTCCTCGTACCGCCTCCACACGCCGCGCGTTCGCGCTCAGCCTCGCGCTCACGGCCGGCCTCGCTTCGTCGACGGCCAGCGCGGAGACGTCGGGCTTTGCCACGACGGGTGATCAGGAGATTCCGGCCGAGATCACCATCGTCGCCGAAGCGGGCCCGTACGTCGCCGACGATGCGTTCGAGGTGACCGCGACCGTCGACGAGGGGTCGTTCATGATCGACCTCGTCGAGCTGCTGGTGGACGGCGAGCCCCTGGAGATGACCTGTGGCGCGGACACGGCCACCTGCACCTTCGAAGTCACCCTGACCGCCGGCTCGCACGAGCTGCAGGGGCGCGTAACCAACGAGTTCGGCGACCCCCGCGTCAGTCAGCCGCTCACCGTCCAGGTCGACGAGGCTGGCGGTACCGGCGGTGCGTCGTCCGGAAGCAGCGGCAGCGCCGAATCGGAAGGCTCCGATGAAGCCGAAAGCGATGAGGACAGCGGCTGCCGAATCGGAGGCTCGGGCACGCCTTTGGCGCTCTCGATGCTCGCGCTGTTCGGCCTCGTCACTCGCCGCAAGCGCTAGAGGCCTGTGGCGCAACCCATCACGACATCGCACTCGTCATCGCGAGCCACCGCGCTGGATGGCGCCACAGACTGCTAGCAACCATGTCCAGTCTTCGCAGACTCCTGCTCGTCTTCGCCGTCGCCTCGAGCGCGTGCGATCGGGCACCCGTGGAGTCTGCTCCGACGCGTGTGGACGTGCGGCCGCGCCGGCTGACACACGACGAGTTCGACAATACGGTGCGTGATCTGCTGGGCACCGATCGCCGCATCGCCGCGACGTTTCCCGAGCAGCCGCGCGGGTTGGGCTTCGACAACATCGAGAGCCTGCAGACGTCATCGCCGGACGACGTGCTGCGCTACGAGTCCGCGACCGAGACGCTCGCGAGGGAGGCGATTGCAGGCCCACTCGCGTGTCGCGACACCGCCGAAGCCTGCCTCGACGCCCTGCTCGACGACGTCGTCCCCCGCGCCTGGCGTCGACCGCTTCGTGCCGACGAACGAGATCGGCTGCAAACGCTGCACGCCACGCTGCTTGCCGAGGGCCTGCGGGACGATGAAGCACGTGCGGGCGTTCTGCAGGCGGTGCTGCTGTCCCCCGCGTTCTTGCATCGGATCGAGGTCGATCCGCAGTACGAGATGGCCTCTCGCCTGTCGTACTTCCTATGGAGCAGCATGCCCGACGAGGGACTGTTCGACGCTGCCGCCGAGGGCGTGTTGCATGACCCCGCAACGATCGAGTCGCAGGTGGAGCGCATGCTCGATGATCCGCGCGCCAGCGCGCTGGTGGAGCGCTTCGCGGGGCAGTGGCTTCACTTCCGCGCCCTCGACGACGTCTTCAAGGACCACAGTCGCTTCCCGAGCTTCGACGACGCACTCCGCGACTCGATGCGAGACGAGCTCGATCGTTATTTCGCCTCGTTCATTCACGACGACCGAGACCTCCGCGAGCTGCTCACCGCCGACACCACGACGGTGGACCACGCGGTCCTGCAGCTATACGGCGTCGCGTCCGCCCCATTCGAAGGCACGCGCCCCCTCGACCTCGCCGGCCTGCCCCGACGCGGCCTGCTGACCATTCCCGGCATGATGACGCTGCTCGCGCGTCCATTCCGAACGGCACCCGTCAAGCGCGGCGCCTGGGTGCTCTCGCAGCTCCTGTGCGAGCCTCCGCCCCCGCCGCCGGACGGCGTCGAAGGACTCGGCGAGACCGTCGACGGCGACACCGTGCGCGAGCGCCTCGCACAGCATCGTGAAGACCCCGCCTGCGCCAGCTGCCATGACGCGATCGACCCGCTCGGCCTCGCGTTCGAGTCGTACGACGCACTCGGACGATGGCGTCCGTCCGAAGATGGGTTTCCCATCGATCCCTCCGGCGTGCTGCCCGACGGGACGCGCTTCGCCGACGCGGTCGAACTCTCCGCGTACCTCGCCAACTCCGAGGCGTTTCTCGAGTGTGCAGCACGACAGCTGATGACCTACGCCCTCGGCCGCGAGCTCGCCGACGCCGACGAAGCGGAGCTGCAGGACGTCGTCTCCGACTGGCGCGAGGCGGGCTTCCGCACCCGGGCGCTGTTCGTGCTCATCGCCCGCACCCGTGCGTTCCGGGGGGTCCCATGAAGCTCTCGCGACGCCGAATGCTCTGGACCGCGGGGGTCGGTCTCGGCTTGCCCTGGCTCGGTTCGCATCGATCCGTTCGCGGGGACGAGCGTCCGGTTCGACCCCGTTTCATCGCGCTGTACTCCGCCAACGGCATGCACATGCCGGCCTGGACGCCGGCCGACCTCGGCCGCGGCTTCGCCTTGTCTCCCATCCTCGCCCCGCTCGCCGAACTTCGCGATCAGTTCGACGTGTTCGGTGGCCTCCACAACACCGCCGCCGACATCGACACCGCCGGGCACCATGCGACCGGCACCGCAGGGTTCTTGTCCGCCCGCCAGGCGCACCGTTCCGAGAGCGCGCTGTCCCTCGGCGTCTCGCTCGACACCCTGCTCGACCCCGACGCGCTCGCCCTCGGCCTCGACGACGGGCAAGCCTACGGCGACTGCGACAACGGGTTCTCCTGCGCGTACTCCCGCAACGTCTCGTGGCTCGACGACACCACGCCGCGACCCAAGCTCGCCGATCCACAGCTTGCCTTCGACGCGCTCTTCAGCGGCTTCGATCCCGCGGCAACGGCTGGTGAACGGCAGCGACGACGAGTCACCCGGACCAGCGTGCTCGATGCCGTCGCGGATCAAACCGAGGCACTCCGCGTGGAGCTCGGTCAGGACGACGGCAACACCCTCGAGACCTTCCTTGCCGACGTACGCGACCTCGAGCTGCGCGTCGAAGAGACCGCGCCGGCCTGCGACGCCCAACGGCCCGACGAAGTGCCCGTCGACCTCGAGACGCACGCGGAGGTGATGCTCGACCTGATCGTCACCGCACTGCGCTGCGACCTCCGAGACGCCGCGACGCTGATGCTCGACAACTCCGCCAGCGACCGCGTGTACACCTCGCTCGGCATCACGCGCGGGCACCACGAGCTCTCCCATGTGGCCCGCGCGCTCGATCGTACCGACGACCTCGTGGCGATCGGTGCTTGGCAGGTCGACCGCCTCGCCGGCCTTCTGAAACGACTGCACGACACTCCGGCCGGCAACGGCTCTCTGCTCGACGAGACGCTCGTCCTGTTCTCGAACGAGCTCAGCGACGGCAATCGCCACAGCCATGAAGACCTACCCACGGTCGTCGCGGGTGGCCGGGCGCTCGGTCGCGAGCCGGGACGGCACGTGGTCCTGGATGCAGATTGGGCCGACCTGCTGCTGAGCCTCGGCCATCGGCTGGGTCTGCCTCTGCAGACGTTCGGCGACCACGGCGCTCGCATCTTGGATGAGGTCTGAGCGCAATCCGGACGCTGGCGACGGGAAGAGCGGTCCTCGACGGCAACACCGGGGTCCTGTGGCCCACGCTCGGCGAGGCCCTCGGGGCAGACATGGCTGGCTCCGGGGCCGAAGGCGATACCCCGACGACGCTCGAGCCGCTGCTCGCCGGCGGCTGAGCCGCGCCCCCACCCCGGCTGCGATTCGGGTACAACGCCCGCATGTCCTTTGATCCCGAAGCCGTCTGGTCCACCCTCAAAACCGACGAGCGCGGCCTCGTGGTCGCGGTGGTCCAGCATGCGCATTCGGGCGAAGTGCTGATGGTCGGCTACATGAACCGCGAAGCGTTGGGCGCGACCGTCGACCGCGGCCACGTCACCTTCTTCAGCCGCTCGCGCCAAGAGCTCTGGGAGAAGGGCGAGACCTCTGGCAACACCCTCGACCTGGTCGAGCTTCGCACCGACTGCGACCGCGACGCCCTGCTCGTGCAGGCTCTGCCCCACGGCCCCACCTGCCACACCGGCCGGACCAGCTGCTTCTACGCGCCGCTGCAGCCCGCGGCGCCCGACGACGACGGCCCCAAGGGCAATATGTTCGAGCGCGTCTTTGCCGTCGTGCTCGACCGCAAGGCCGGACGCGGGACCACCAACAAAGACGGCAAGAGCTACGTCCGCTCCTTGCTCGACAAAGGCGTTGAGAAGATCGCCTCCAAGGTCACCGAGGAAGCCGGCGAGTTCAACGACGCCATGCGCGACGAGCCCGACGCCAACGTCGTCTCCGAGGCCGCCGACCTCTTCTTCCACGCCATGGTTGGGCTCGCCGCCCGCGACGTTCACCTGCGCGACGTCGCGGCAATCTTCGCCAAGCGCTTCGGCCTCAGCGGCATCGACGAGAAAGCCTCCCGCGGCTGACCGCTCGCTGACTGATCTATGCGTCACTCGCAGGTCGCGGCCCGACATCGGCGCGACCGCGTGAAGGCGTTCCGATATAGAGCGTCATGTCTTGACCGTGCTTGAAGGCCGCGAAACGCGCCGGCAGGGCGCGCCCCTTAACCCGCCCCAGGGTTCTCCCCCTTACCCCGCCCCAGGGTTCGTCAAGCGGGATCGCCGCCACTTTAACCCGCCCCAGGGTTCTCCAAGCGGGATCGCCGCAGCCTGTCCGTACCGTTCTTCCCTTCCTCGACCCAGGGTTCTCCAAGCGGGATCGCCCAGCCTGCCGGTACCGCTCTTCGGCTCGGCGCTTCGGCGCCGACCCAAACCCCGTCCTCGCGCTCCGTCTCGAGAACAAGAGTTTCCGTCGCGACCCGGCCCACCGCGCATCGACCCTTGAGAGTGGCTAGGTGGCCCATCGTGGTGGCCCACCCATTGGCCACCCCCTGAGCAGCGGAGTTAGGAAGCCTACGTAACTCCACGGATTGCAGCCATCCGAGAACTGGTCAACGGTTTGCTCTGTTGACTGGCAGTGTCCACGCTGTGCCCTCGTCTGCCCGACTCGTGGGTTCGTCTCAACGACGACCTGTCGGTGGAGCGTCGTGGGAGGAGCACACGGTGACCCGACCTCGAGTCATCAAGCCCGGTGAGGTCGTCATGGGCACGCGTCGGACGAGCGAGCAGCGGTTTTTCCTCCGCCCGTCCTCGACCACCGACCAGCTGTTTCTCTACTGCCTCGCGCGCGCCGCTCGCCTCTCGGGCGTGCTGCTG
>JBCCQM010000083.1:0-32508 GCA_039024335.1 Myxococcota bacterium | reverse complement strand
GCGTCGTGGACGTCGACGACCCACTTCGAGCTCAGCGGCGTCCCGATCGCTCAAACCACGACGTACACGCTCGAGTCTCGCGAGGGCGACGTCCTCACGCTCGGGCTTGCGTTCGACCAGGCGGCAACCGGAGCCGTGGCGGCGCCCGGCGGCGTCGCGCTCGAGGGGACGCGCTTCGGTGGGCGAGGGACCGGCCGCGTGACCGTGCCCTTGTCCACACCGTTCCCGACCGCGGCCTCAGCGTCTTCGCGCACCCGCACGGAGTCGTCGGTCACGATGGGCGGTTCGGCGCAGCCGGTCGAGATGGATTTGCTCTCGACCCTGAAGATCGCTCGCGCCGGGGCGTGAACGGGGCGCTCGCGCAAAGGTTCCCAAGCGGCGGTGCTCGGTGTGCGATGCATCCCTCCACGCGGAAACGCGCGAATGAACGGTGTTTGGAGCCAAACCCCAACGTGACAGCTGATCGTCGGTTCGCTAGTCTGCGGCCGCGATGAAAGGCTGGCTCACAGGCGGACTGCTCGGACTGGCGCTCGTAGCCGGCGGCGTCGCGCTGATGAGGCCCGCGGACGCGCTCGAGGCTGAGGTGCTGACCGAAGCCACGCCCGCGACCGCGGCCGGACCCGCACCCTCGCCGGTTCTGCTCTCGCCCGACGCGGCGAGCATCCCGGAGCTCACCGAGGAGGCGGTCGTCAAGCCGCTCGTCGAGTACCCCGAGGTGGACCTGTCGCTCGATGAGGTCGAGTGGACCGTGCCGAAGACGATGGCCGTCGCAGACCTCGCGAGCCAGTGGGGGATGCCCGCGAAGCGGCTGCGCAGGCTCAACCCGTCGCTGCGTGGCAAGACGCGCGCGAACGGTGGCGATCGACTCACCGTGTTCGCGCATGACGACGAGACGCCGCCGCAAAGCGTGGGCGCGCCGAACCGGGGCAAGCTCGTCAACGGCATCCCGCTGCCCGAGGGGGACGCTTGGCGCCTGCGACAGCGTCGGGCGCGTGTGTACGGCAGCACCACCATGGTGCATAGCATGCTCAAGGCGTTCGAGGCCTACGGGGCCGCGTACCCCGACGGCCCCGAGATTCGACTCGGTGACCTCTCCCACCGCAAAGGCGGGCGACTCTCGCCGCACGTCTCGCACCGGACCGGGCGCGACGTCGACATCGGCTACATCCTCTACCCGGACAAGCGCGGCGAGCGGTACTGGCAGAACGCCAAAGAGGACAGCTTCGACGCCGAGAAGAACTGGTATCTCATCAAGGCGCTGGTCGAGACCGGGCGGGTGCAGCAGATCTTCATGAGCGCGCGGCTGCAGAAGCTCGTGATGCCGCTGGCCGAGAAGGAGCTGTCCGAAGCCGAGATGGCCCGGTACTTCCGCCGCGCAAACCCGGACCCGCGCAGCCCCAGTGTCATCAAGCACTGGAAAGGCCACCTCGATCACATGCACGTGCGCTTCACGTGCGAGCCCGAGAACCGGCGCTGCATCTCTCGCTCGCGCTGAGCCTCCGAGTCCCGCGTTGGCGCGCTGGGTCAGTACTGCTCGGGCACGTTGCCGTGCAGGAAGCTGATCGTGTTCGGCTTCCACAGGCGGGACCACCACGCTCGGGTCGGCGACTCGGGCGTGCCTTCTCGCAGCCCCTCGTGCACGGACCACGTCGGCGCGTTGCCGGGGAGCAGCGAGTGCAGGCCGCTTTGCCAGTGACCGATGATGAACGTGTGCCCGGCGACGCGGCAGCCGAGGTGGTCGGCGAGTCGCTGCGCGAACTCTTGCCCTGGCACGCAGCCGAACGTCTCGCAGGTCCGGAACCAGAACAGCCCGTCGCGGCCCGACTCCATGCGCTCGGCGATCCGAGCCAGGTGGGGCTGCCAGCGGTGCATGGGCGAGAGGGCGTCTTTGTCGAAGACCTGCGTTCCGGCCCGGGCCGAGCCCCACTTGCCGTGACCCCAGTACTGAATCTCGGCGATCGGGCGGCTGCCGCCATGCGTGGCGAGCCACGCAAACGCATCGTCCCAGGTGTCGACACCCAGGGCCGCGTCGATGCGCCCCAGGCCCCAGTACAGGAGCTGTCCCGAGGCCCACGCGTGCGACAGCCCGGGACGCCAGCCGGTCCCGGTACACGTGCGGTCGTAGACCATCAGCCGCAGTGCGTCAGCCAGCGCCCGTGCCTCCGCGAACGCACAGGACGTAGTTGTCCTTGGTGCGGGTGACGACGCGGCTGCGTCGGGCGTACCAGACAAGCGGCACGTCGCCGAAGGTGTCGGCCGGGGTCGCGCTCCAGTAGTAGCCGCGACCGGTCATGCTGGCGCCGGTGAGCGACATCAGCTCTCCGACTTCGGGCAGCCTCCACGTGGCCAGGCCGGCGATCTCCAGGCCATCGCAGTGGCTGCGCGCGTCGTCGTAGGTGAACGGTCCTTCGGTGTTCGACACGAGCAGCACGTCGAGCGCCTGAATCTCGCGGTTGCGCAGGGCCTGGCCGACCAACGTGCGGGGGTCGGCGGCTGGGGCAGGCGGCGGGTCGTCGGCGTCGGTCGGCGGTGCATCGGGGGCCTCGTCGACCGCGTCTTCGGATGCGTTGTCCTCGACCCGCGCGACCGCGCCGTCGTCCTCCGCCGGTGCGTCCTCGTCGTCTTCGCCGCCCGAGACCGCCACGACGAGCACGGTCAGCAGCGCCAAGGCGCCCGCGCCGACGCCGATCCACTTCCACGGGACGTCGCGCGTCCCCGTCGGGCTCGAAGGCACTGCGGCCGACGCCGAGGCGGAGGGGGTCGCCGCGCGCGCGGACTCGGCGGCCGGGTCGAACGCCGGCGACGAGGGGGGCGCGGCAGGGGTCTCCGACCGCGATGGCGGTGCAGGGTCGCGGAGGCCAGCGGCGATCAACGCTTCGCGGCTGACGATCGCCGTGTCACCGGTGCGGATCGCATCTAGGGCGGACCGCGGCAGGGCCGGTACGACTTGCGTGTTGCCCGAGCGAACGGCGACGCGTAACGAGACGTCGTCGTCCTCTTCGACTTCGAAGTCGCTGCCGCTGAGTTCGAGGGCGTCCAGGTCGGCGAGGTCGTCCGGAGAGATGACCGACGGCGATGACAACGAGTCTTCGCGTGGCGCGGTCTTCGGGGCGGCCGCGGGAGGGGGCGGGGGCAGGGGCGGCGGTGCCGAAGCCTTCGCTGGCGCTGGCTTTGGCTCTGGCGCGGCCAACGCCGCATTGGTTGGGATCTCCTCCGCAAACGTGCCCCCATCCGTCTCTTCATCGGGCGTTGGCGCTGGCTTCGGCTCTGGCTCTGGCTCTGGCGCTGGCTGCGGTGGCGGCGCGATCCCCATCTGGGTCCTTCGCGGCGACGGGGCCTCGGCGCGCTCGGCGTCCTCTTCCGGAGCAGGCGCCGCGAGCGGCTGGTCCGGCGGCGAGGCAATGGGCGAGGGCAGGCCGACGTAGGTCGAGCGCAGCTTCGCGCCATCGGGGGAGACCGTGGACATCTTGCGCGCGCGGCCGGCCGCCATGCGGCGCAGGCTTGCCCCGATCCGCTCCCGGAGTTCGCGGGGCCGCGTCGAGGCAACGGTGAGCGTCCGCCCGAACGGCACGTGGTTGGCGAGCAGGATGTCCCGCAGCGCGTCCACCGTGTCGCGGCTGAGCGCCTTGGAGCGGCAGAGTACGTAGAGCCCCTCTCCATGAAAGCGTTCCACCGCCGGTGCGAGGGCGCTCGGGTTCATCTCGACGCCCGCGAGCAGCGACACGGTGTGGCCCTCCTGCTCGAGCGCATCAAGCACCGGAGAGATCGCGGCCTCGTCCGCCGTCGCACAGCAGATCACGACGGGTCCCGCTCCGGCTGCCGACGAACCACGCACCATGCCGGAAAATTACCACGCGGAGACCCTCGCGCTCTGCTGCGCACCCACGCACTCCCTGGCCACGTGACCAGCAACGTTGTGCATGTCGAAGGTTTCGCCGCCCGACTGGACCAGCGCGCGGCGGCCGGAGCCGGCAGCGCCACAATGGCCGTCAAACCCCGTTTGTAGGGCGCTGAAGGCGTCTTGCACCGAGCGCAAAAGCACGAGCCGAACCCGCAGCGTTGTGGTAAGCCGCCCCTCGGAGAGCGCGTACGCACCGCGCCCCAACGGACACATCATGGCTACCCAATCTTCCTCGCGGACGCCGGTTTGGTCCTCGACCATCGGCCTGAAGCTGGTGATGGCGCTGACGGGCCTTGCGATGGTCGGCTTCGTGGTCGGTCACATGGCGGGCCACCTGCAGATCTTCGCCGGACGCGACGCCTACAACGCCTACGCGCACTTCCTCCAGGGGCTCGGCGGCCTGCTCTGGGTCGCACGCCTCGGACTCCTTGGGGCGATTGGCGCGCACGTCTACGCCGCCATCGTGTTGAACAAGCGCAACAACAACGCGCGCCCGCAACGCTACGCGGTCAAGACCAACAACGTCACGAAGCCGCCGGCGCTGTCCATGATCTACTCGGGCTACACGATCCTCGCGTTCGTCGGCTACCACATCGCCCACTTCACGCTGAACGTGCTGCCCACGACCAAGATCGAGTCGTACGACCCGGCGCAGGGGGAGCCGATGCGCGACGTCTACGCCGCCTATGTCACGGACTTCCAAAACCCGTTCATCTTCGGCCTCTACGCGGTCGCCATGATCGGCATCGCGCTGCACCTGTCCCACGCGGTCACGAGCACCTTCCGGACGCTCGGCGTCATGCGCGGCAGCTATCGCGAACCACTCTCCAAAGTGGGTCCTGCGGTCGGTTACGTGTCGGCCATTGGCTTTATCATCCCTCCCCTGGCATGCCTTGCGGGCGTGGTGACGGTCTGAGCCTGCAGGCCTGACATCCCGATTCGACAACTTCGAGGAGCGACGACGCATGAAACTCGATTCCAAAGTCCCCTCTGGTCCCATCGAAGAGCGTTGGGACAAGCACCGCTTCGCCATGAAGCTGGTCAACCCCGCCAACAAGCGGAAGTTCAAGGTGCTGGTGGTCGGAAGCGGCCTCGGCGGCGGCGCGGCCGCTGCGACGCTGGCCGAGCTCGGCTACGACGTTCACTGCTTCTGCGTGCAAGACAGCCCTCGGCGCGCGCACTCCATCGCGGCCCAGGGCGGCATCAACGCCGCGAAGAACTACCAGAACGACGGCGACAGCGTGTATCGCCTGTTCTACGACACGGTCAAAGGCGGCGACTTCCGTTCGCGCGAGTCGAACGTGTACCGCCTCGCCCAGGTCTCGGTGAACATCATCGACCAGTGCGTCGCGCAGGGCGTTCCGTTCGCCCGCGAGTACGGCGGTCTTCTCGCCAACCGCTCCTTCGGCGGTGCGCAGGTCTCCCGTACGTTCTACGCGCGGGGCCAAACCGGTCAGCAGCTGCTGCTGGGCGCCTACTCGGCGCTCAACCGGATGATCGACGCCGGCAAGGTCAAGATGCACACCCGCACCGAGATGCTCGACCTCGTGCTGGTCGACGGCCACGCCCGCGGCATCATCACGCGCGACCTCGTCAGCGGTGAGGTCAAGCGCTGGGCTGCGGACGCGGTGGTCCTCGCGTCCGGTGGTTACGGCAACGTCTTCTACCTCTCGACAAACGCGAAGAACTCGAACGTCACGGCGGCCTTCCGGGCCTACAAGCGCGGCGCCGGCTTCGCGAACCCCTGCTACACGCAGATTCACCCGACCTGCATCCCGGTCAGCGGCGGCTTCCAGTCGAAGCTCACGCTGATGTCCGAGTCGCTGCGGAACGACGGTCGCGTGTGGGTGCCTCGCGACAAGTCGAAGGCCACGGCCGACCCGACGACCATCCCCGAAGAAGAGCGATACTACTACCTCGAAGAGCGGTACCCGAGCTTCGGCAACCTGGTGCCGCGCGACGTCGCGTCGCGCGCCGCCAAGAAGGTCTGCGACGACGGCTACGGCGTCGCCAAGCACGAGGTCGATGGGCAGCGCAACGCGGTCTACTTGGACTTCGCCCACGCCATCAAGCGCGACGGCGAGGACGCGATCCGCGACCGCTACGGCAACCTCTTCGACATGTACGAGCGCATCACGGGCGAGAGCCCGTACAAGACGCCGATGCGTATCTACCCGGCCGTGCACTACACGATGGGCGGCCTGTGGGTGGACTACAACCTCATGAGCAACCTGCCCGGTTTGCACGTGCTCGGCGAGGCGAACTTCTCCGACCACGGTGCCAACCGCCTCGGTGCTTCGGCGCTGATGCAGGGCCTGGCCGACGGCTACTTCGTCATCCCCTACACGATCGGCAACTACCTCGCGACCGAGCACCAAGGCCCGGTCACCGAGGACCACGAAGCGTTCGACGCGGCCGAAAAAGAGGTCCGCGCCAAGACCGAGAAGCTCCTGAGCCTCTCGGGCAAGACGCCCGTCGACGAGTTCCACCGCCGCCTCGGCAAGATCATGTGGAACCACTGCGGCATGGCGCGCAACAAGGAGGGCCTGGAGAAGGCGCTCGAGCTCATCCCGGCGCTCCGCAAGGAGTTCTGGGCCGAGGCGACCGTCCCGGGCAACGCCGACGAGCTCAACCCTTGGCTCGAGTACGCCGGCCGCGTCGCGGACTTCATGGAGTTCGCCGAGATGATGTGTCGCGATGCGCTCGAGCGCGACGAATCCTGCGGCGGCCACTTCCGTGAAGAGCACCAAACCGAAGAAGGCGAGGCCGTTCGCAAAGACGACGAGTTCGCCCATGCTGCGGTGTGGGAGTACCAAGGCGACGACACGCCGCCTGCGCTCCACAAAGAGCCGATGAAGTTCGAATACGTCAAGCTGACGACGCGCAGCTACAAGTGACGATCACCGAAAGTCCCGAGGGAGCTCCCCAATGAAGATCAAGCTCAACGTCTGGCGCCAAGCCGGTCCGAACGCTACCGGCGGCCTGAAGCCCTACGACATCGAGGTCACCGAGCACATGTCGTTCCTCGAGATGTTCGACGTGCTCAACGAGCAGCTGCTGCGCAATCCCGACAAGTACCCCGAAGGCCCCGTTGCCTTCGACCACGACTGTCGGGAAGGCATCTGCGGCATGTGCTCCATGGTGATCGACGGCGTGCCGCACGGCCCCAACAAGGCCACCACGACGTGCCAGCTGCACATGCGTAGCTACAAGAACGGTGACGAAATCACCGTCGAGCCCTTCCGCGCGAAGGCGTTCCCGGTGCTGCGTGACCTCGTCGTCGACCGCGGTGCCTTCGACCGCATTCAGCAAGCGGGCGGCTACATCAGCGTGCGTACCGGCTCCGCGCCGGATGCCAACGCCCTGCCCATCGGTAAAGCCGACGCGGATACGGCGTTCGACTACGCCGCGTGCATCGGCTGTGGCGCTTGCGTGGCCTCGTGCCCGAACGCCTCGGCGATGCTGTTCGTCGGTGCCAAGGTCTCGCACCTCGCCAACGTCCCGCAGGGGCAGGTCGAGCGGACGGGCCGCGTGCTGAAGATGGTGGACACCATGGACACCGAAGGCTTCGGCGGCTGCACCAACCACGGGGAGTGCGAAGCCGCCTGCCCCAAGGAGATCAGCCTCGATGCCATCGCGACGCTCAACAGCGAACTCGCGCGGGCTGCGGTCACCGCCGGCGCCAAATAGTCGACGCACCGACGCACCGACGCACCGAACGGGCGAGGTCGCGCATGCGGTCTCGCCCGTCGTCTTTGGTTCGTCGGGGTTGGCCGGCCTGCAGGCACCCCAAAAATCCCGGTTAACATCTTCGTGCCCCAGCCGTCTTGGGGTGCGTGAGGATGGCGGAGCTTCAACATGGTCCCGACCGGGTCCAGGCCTGGGTCGAGGCGGCGCAGGGTGGGGACCGTGAAGCGTTTGGGCTGCTCTACGAACACATGGCACCCGTGGTGCACGGCCTGCTGCTCAGTCGCGTGCGGTCCTTCGACGTCTCGGACTTGGTCCAAGAGGTGTTTGCCTCCGCGCTTCAGCGGTTGCCGACGCTGCAGGACCCCATGGCGTTCGCAGGCTGGCTTTGTGCCATTGCCCGCAACGCCGCCACCGACCATCTGCGACGCACAGGGGCCGTGCAGCCGTCGAGCGTGCGCGCTCCGTATGCCCTCGCGCCCCACGTGGCGGACGCCCGACGCGTGCTCGAAGCGATTCGGACGCTGCCCGAGGCTTATCGAGAGCCGCTCGTGCTGCGGCTGGTCGAAGGGCTGACCGGCCGCGAGATCGCCGAGCGCACGGGCCTGACCCCGGGGTCGGTGCGCGTGAATCTCAGCCGCGGGATGAAGCGCCTGCGCGAAACCTTGGGAGTGATGACCGATGCATGACGACTACCTGTGGGATGGGACCGGAGAGGTCGACCCGGACGTGGCCGCGCTCGAGCGCGTGCTGATGCCGCTTCGCTACGAGACGGAGCCGCTCGTGGTGTCTTCGGTGCGAGCTCCTTCGTCGGGCTCCACGCGAAGCCGCTGGCTTGCGTGGGCGGTGCCGGCGGCTGCAATGGCTGCGGCTGCGGTGTTGGTCGCAACGCTCGGGGGCGGGGAGGATGCACCCGCAGCCGAAGCCCCGAGCCAGGTGCCTGCCGTGGCTGAGCCGGCGTCAGTGCTCGAGACCCCACCGCAGATCGAGCCCGCGCCCGCAGTGAACGTTGAGGCGGAGCCCGAGCTTCGCTATGACCCTGCCTCGGCGCACCTGCCGGGGTTTGATCCGCCAGCACCCGACGACGGCGCCCAACCGCCGGGTCATCCCACGTCGAGCCCGAAGGCCTCGAGGGATGATGCACGCCCGGCAAAGCTGACGTCGAGCGAAGTGCGGGACGGCATCGCACCGCTCAAGGAGAAGGCGCTCGCCTGCGGTCGTACGCACGGTGCCCCCGAGAACACGAAGGTCAAGATGAAGCTGGCGATCGCGGGCGCGACGGGCCGGGTCACATCGGCGAAGCCCCAGGCGCCGTGGGCTGACACGCCGCTGGGCCGCTGCGTCGCTGATGTCCTCAAGACGGCCCGGTTTCCCCGCTTCACCAAGCGAAGCTTGGGGGTGCTGTATCCGATTCGCGTCTCCGCCTCCGCAGAGGCGCCCGCGCAGCTTCCTCCACAAAAGGTGCTTCGTGCATCGGCGATGGCCGTGTCGGCGCGCGTTCGGGCCTGCGGTGTCGCCCATGACGTGAAGTCGGGAACCCGCGTCGAGCTCGCACTGACGATCGACGCGGACGGTACGGCAACCGCGGTCGACGTCGAGGCAAAGGGCCCGATCTCGGGCGATGCCGTGCGGTGCGTGCGGACTTCGATCGGGGCGCTGAAGTTCGGTACGTCGGCCTCGGGCGTGTCGGGGCGGCTCCCGGTCAGGTTCTAGCGCCCCCTGGGCGGTTGCGGACGGCCCGCGTTCGTGCGCAACTGCGTCGGTGTCTGCTCGCCCCGCGCTCGTGTGGCTGACGCTCGCGACCCTCGGTGCGTGCGTGCTGTACGTCGCGGTGGTGCAGCTCGGTGCGACGGCGTACGACGACAGCTACTTCTTCAAGCGAATCGCCGCCAACGCGCTTCGCACGGGAGCGTTCGCGTGGAACGTGCAGGACGGTCCCGTTCACGTGAGCACGTCGCAGGCCTACCAGGGCCTCACGACGTTGGTCACCGCGTTCACCACGCGGTACTTCGTCGCGACGATGCGGCTGCTCAACGCGGTCCTGCTGATGACCGCGGGGTGGCTGCTGCTGCGTCCTTCGAAGGCGGCGCGTCCGCTGCTGCTGGGTGCGTTCGCGACCCCGCTGGTGCTCACGACCGTGCTCTCGGGCATGGAGACCGCGCTCGCGCTGGCGACCCTGGCGGTGGTGGTCACGGCGTGGCTGAAAACGCGGCGCGTCGAAGGGGTCGCGGGCGCGGTCGCGACGGTGGTGATGTATCTGGTGCGTCCCGACGCTGCGCTGGTGGTGGCGCTGCTGGTGCTCGGTCGCGCGGCGGAACAGCGGCGTTGGCCGGTCCGGTATGCGGTCGCGCTGGTGCTCGGCATGGCCGCGGTCTGGGGCGCGTGTTGGCTCTACTACGGCACGCCGCTCCCGCTGTCGTTCTACATGAAGAGCCTCGGGCTGCATGACTACGGTGCGAGCACGTCTGGGCCGTCCCTGCGCGCGAAGCGGTCGCACGCGCTGGTCTTCGCGTGGTTTGCTGCGCCGCTGCTGTTCGAGATCCTTCGAGCCAAGCCGTGGACGCGTCGAGATGACCTCAGCGTGCTCAGCCTCGCCGCGCTTGCCTTCGTCGGCTACCACCTCGCGGGTACGCATGAGATCATGGGGTACCGCGCGCGGTTCTACCTGCCGGCCATCGTGCCCTTGCTGGCCGCGGCGGGCCTGGCCGTCGACCGGACCGAGCCGGCCAAGGCGGGCGCGCTCGGCTTTGGCGTGGCGTGGGGGGCGTTCGGCGTGCTCGCGTACCAGCAGCGCTGGATGCCGACGTCGGCCGGCTTCTTCACCGCGACCGTACCGGCAGCGGCGTATTCTGCAGCCGGCGTGGCCGCGGCGGCGGGACTGCTGCGGATGCGGTGGTCACCCGCCGTGGCGTCGGTCGCGGTCGTGGCCGGCGTCTTGGCTTGGACGCCGCCGCACGTGCCCGTCGTACGAGAGGATGCTGCCGTGATGGTGCGCCACGTTCGGGAGACCACGTCCATGCGCGGCGTCTTTGCGGTGCGTCGCTGCCTCCCGCCCGACAGCACGGTCTATCACTCGGAGATGGGCGTTCCTGGCTTGGTGCTGTTCTCGATGCGGCTGGTGGACCTGGTCGGCATCGTGTCTCCGCAGCTGGGCATCGACGGGCAGCGCTTCGACGACCTGTGCGAGGCTGAGCGCCCCGAGGCGATTTTTTTGCCGCACAAGGGCTACCGAGAGCTCGCTGCGACCGTGCGCGACTCGGCGTGCCTGCAGGACTACGTGCGGGTGGTGAAGGCGTCGTCGTCGCCGCTGCACGTGCGCCGCGACCTGCATCCAGCCTTTGCGGCGTGCGCCGGCCCGCTACCCTGACGTGGCCGGCCCCTGATAGACGTAGTGCAGCGACCCGCCTCCGCGCTCGAGCACCAGCTTCGGCGCGCCCGTGGTGCGGACGATGCGTGCGGTCGACTGCGGACGGTCCTTGAAAAAGAACGCGAGCGAACCCGTCGCGTGCATGCGCTTCACGGGCCGGCCGGGGATGTGCAGGCGCAGTCCGTCGTCGGGGACGAACGCGGTCTTCACGACCATCAGTGACCGGGCGGTCTCGGGGTCGGTCGCCTCGAGCAGCAGGTCGCGGTCGGAGGCGGTCAGGGACCACGCGCCCGCGTAGCCGGCGAGGCTTGCCACGTCGATCGGGGTGGCGCGGGCCTCTTCACGTGGATAGGCGGGCAGGTCGTAGGCCAGGCCCGTGACCGCCTCGGCGATGTCGGGACCCGGCGCGACCTCGGAGTTCGCGAGGTGCAGCACCACCACGCCGTCGCCGGGCAGGATGACGAGCCCGTGCTCGTGGCCGTCGATGCGACCGATCCACGTCAGCGCGTCACGCCCCGCGACCGTGCGCGGCACGAAGCCGTAGGGACGCTCGAGCGCGTTGTCCCCGAGCATGCGGCGCTTGAGGGACGTGGGCAGGAAGTCGCCCAGCAGTCCGGCGTACAGGGCGTTGAGGTCCGACGAGGTGGCGGTCCAGCCGCCCGAAGCCGACAGCGCGCGGGGGTCGTTCTCCAGCGCGGGCACGAGGAACTCGTCCTCGTGAAACGACAGGCCCACCGATGCGCCCTCAACTCGCCCATACCGGGTGTTCGACATCTTCAGCGGCGTGAGCACCAGCGCTTCGACGGCCTCCTCGTACGAGGCCCCGTACGCGCGCTCGAGGATCAGCCCCAGCACGACGGTGTTCGACAGGCTCGGCGCGAAGTCGGTGCCCGGCGCGAACTCTAGCGGGTCCTTGGCGAACGACTCGACCAGGGACGCCGGCTCGGCGGGGTACTTCTTGAGGACCCGCTCGTACACGAGCGACTCGGTGAAGTTGCCGATGCCGCTGGTCATCGTCAGCAGGTGCTCGACGGTGATCGAGGTCGGCAGGCCCAAGCCCGGCGCGTAGTCGGCCGCGGCCGCGTCGAGATCGATCGAGCCCTTGGCGACCATCGCGAGGACGGCGGCGTGGGTGAGGTGGACGGACAGCGTCCCGATCTCGAACGCGTCCGCCGGGTCGTGCGGGGTGCCGTCGGTGAGCGTCTTGAGTCCCCACGCGTGGCGGTGCAGGGCCTCGCCGGCTCGACTTACCGAGGTCACGCCGTGAACGCGAAACGTCGGCCAGTGCCGCCCCCAGCCGGCGATGTACTGCTCGAGCGCGTGGTCGAAGCCGTCGGGCAGGGTAAAGGCGGGCGACTCGTCGGGGGCTTCGGTTTCTGCGGTGGGCGCGGGCGCGGGGTCACTTGCGCAGGCGCCGAGCAAGCACAGCAACAGCAGCGAGGGGAGGGCGGATCGCGTCGACATCATCACGGCAGCGCTGGGGCGCGCCTCCTACGGACACGCCGCAACGCCGCCTGGTTCGATGCGGTCGTTCAAAGGGTGCGAGGCGGGAGACCACGAGAACGAAAGCTCGCGATTTCACGAGCAAAGGGTGCAGCCCCACATTGGCGGACGAACCGTCGATTCCCGCCTCGCACCGGGGGTACGGGGCGGGCGCTCCTGCGGATCGGGAAAAAACGCGCCTGCGGGTGGCTAACCTCGGACGGGGGTCGCTCGTTACGATGAGGTATGCGCCGCTGCGTTTTGCTCGCGTGCTTCCTGTCGGCGTGCGCGTCGGCGCCCGCCGAAACCGCGCCAAGTGCGCCTGCCGCTGCTGCGCCCGCCGCGGCGGAGGACCCCGACGCGCCCAAGTACAAGCCGAGCTCGTCGAGTCCGGCACCCGTCGACATCACGTCGAACGCTTACGGTGCGTACGGCGGCGCGCCGCAGGCACCGGAGATCGGCGACGTTGCGCAGGACTTCACGGTGCCGCTGGCCGATGGCGGAACGTTCGACCTGGCGCAGGCACGCAAGGCCGGACCGGTGCTGGTGATGTTCTACCGGGGCTTTTGGTGACCCGCCTGCAACACGCAGCTCGGTGAGCTGCAGGCATCCCTCGACGCCTTCGACGAACGCGGCGTCACCATCGTCACGATCAGCGTGGACCCGCCCGAGGTCTCCCTCCCGTGGATCGAGGAGCGCGGCTTCACGTTCCCCGTCGCCAGCGATCCCGACCTGGACGTGATCGGGTCCTGGAACCTGGAAAACCCCGATGTAGAGGACCTTTCCCTGCACGCGGTCTACATCCTCGACACCGACGGCCGCATCTTCTACCGCAAGGTCGCGCGCCGACGGGCCTACCCGCCGGAGTTCCTCGACGCGATCGACTACCACCGCAAGAACGCGGGCGCCTCCGGCTGAGCGGCTGTGTCTGGCCGCACGACCCGCACCACCGCGTGGCGCCTCGCATGGACGGTGCGGCGGCCTCGGTGGTAGGCCCCCGAGCAGCCCATGAACGACGTCACCATCCCGCAGGGCAAAGTCTTCGTCACCGGTGGCACCGGACACGTCGGTGCGAACCTCGTGCACCGCCTCGTGCGCGACGGCCACGAGGTGCGCGCGCTGGTCGTGCCCGGAAGCAGCCGCGAGCCGTTCGAGGGACTCGACCTCGAGGTCGTCGAGGGCGACCTTCGCGACTTCGGTGCGATGCGTCGGCTGACCAAGGGGTGTACGCGCGTCTTTCACGTGGCGGCCAAGGTCTCCACGCTCAACCCCGGCGCGGGCGAGCAGCGCGACCTCTACGACATCAACGTCCTCGGCACCCGCAACGTCATGCGGGCCGCGATGGAGAACGGCGTCAGCCGAGCCGTGCTGACCGGGTCGTTCTCGGCCACCGGCTACAACCCCGACGATCCCTCGCAGCCCTCCGACGAGGCGATGCCGTTCTACCCGTTCGGTCGCGTCATGCCGTACGCGCATACCAAGCAGCTCGCCGAACACGAGATGCTCAAGTGCGTCATCGACGGGCTCGACGGCGTCATCGCCACGTCGTGCGCCTGCGTGGGCCCGCACGATTACTTCCCGTCGCGGATGGGCCGCACGATGATCGACTACGCGCACGGCAACCTGCGCGCCTTCATCGACGGTGGCTTCGACTTCGTCGCCGCGCGCGACATCGTGGCGGGCCACCTGCTCGCGATGGAGAAGGGGCGGACCGGACACAAGTACATCTTCGCGACGCATCACCACACGCTGCAGGACTTCATCGACATGTTCGCCGACACGCTCGGCACGCCTCCGGTGACGTTGAAGCTGCCGGCTACGGTGATGGCCGGGATCACGGGCGTATACTCCGGTGCGCTGTCGAAGTTCTTCCCGAAGATGCCGCAGCGCCTCACGCCCGGTGCGATCGGCGTGCTGCGGATGCGTCGACACGCCGACACCTCCAAAGCCCAAGAGGAGCTCGGCTACCGACCCACCACCGTCGCCAACGCAGTGCGTGAGGCCTATGCCGACCTGTATCGGCGGGGGCTCATTCCGACGCGCCCGGTGAAGGCGCCCGAAGACCTGGACGACCTTTCGGTCGCCGCCGCGCAGTAGCGTGTCGAGCAAGGGTCCGCCCACGTGGCTCTACCTGGGCCTTGCCGTCGTCGCGGTGATCGGCGCGTGGATCCTGGCGTGGGAGCCTCGACCCACCCGTGACGCGTCGGCGCCCGAGCCCGTCGAAGACGCACGACCCGAACCTGCCCCGGCACGACGCGCAGGCTGGGCCCCAAGGCCGCTGCCGAAGGCCGCCGCCAAGGTCGAGCCCGGCTGCACGCCCGAAGAAGAAACCCGATGCATTCGAGGCGACGCGTGGTGGCTCGACAGCTGCGGGACACCCCATGCGAAGGCCGAGGAGTGTGGCGTCTCTCGCTGTGAGGAGGGCGCATGCGTGGGGCCCGATCCGCGTTGTCTGGGCGTGGGCGCCGGTCGCTGCGAGGGCGAGGTCGCGGTGGGCTGCGCCGCGGGGCAGCCGTACCGTCGCGACTGTGGCGCGACCGGTCGCGTCTGCGTGCAAACCGAGGAGGGCGCGGCGTGTCGTGTCCCCGCTGGTCAGCGCTGCGTGCCGGGCACCCCGCCACGGTGCGACGGCGACGAGCTGGTCTCGTGCGCGCAGGGGCAAGAGCAGCGCCTGGCGTGCGGCAGCGTGGGCGCGCAGTGTCTGACGACCCGAGGGGGCCGCGTCGACGCGTGCGTTCGACCCGGCGCGGCGCCAACGCGCCCTGGATGTGCCGCCTGTGGCTGTGAGCTCGACCCATCCACCCCGGAGCGATGCAACGGCCTCGATGATGACGGCGATGGCTTCATCGATGAAGACGCCGAGTGCGAGGTGGTGGACCTGCTCGCGCTGGTCGTGGCCGACAGCGACGGCAACACAGAATACACCGACGCCGACCTCGAGGAGGAGCTGGCGCGAATCAATCGCTACTTCGAGCGTGACGACGAGCTGGGGCTGTCGTTCCGCTGGGCGGACATCGTCTACCTCGACGCCGAGGACTGGCTGGAAATCGACGACGACGAGCTGCAGCGCGTGCTGACTTCGGGGGGCCACCTGCGCAAGCTCGATCGGTTCTACGTGCCGATCCTGTTTACCCGGGAGCTGCTGGTCGACGACGTCCCTCGACCCGGCGTGGCCACGCCGCCCAACGGGACCTGCGGCGGGGTCCGTCGCGTGCAGGGGCGGCAGCCGCTCGTGGGCGGCGTCGTGATCGCCAAACAGCGCTGGGAGAGCACGGTGGCGCACGAGATCGGTCACTACCTCGGCCTGTGCCATACGCACGCGCCCTCCGTGGATGCCGTGGTCGAGGTCGACGCCGACGGGGCGCCGTGCGCGGACGACTGCACCGTGGAGGGCGACGGCATCTGCGACACGCCCGTGGATCCTGGACCGGCAGGGTGTGGCGTCACGGAGGCATGCGAAGCCGTATGTTCTGAGGACGAAGCGCCCGATGTCGGCAACGTGATGAGCTACTACCCGACGTGCCGCTCGGGCTTCTCGGCGGAGCAAGCCGCCGAGGTCCGTCGTGGCCTCGATCTGCGGCGCGGCTGGTACGGCTGCGTCTTCGAGCGGTGTGCCTGTACGCCTGCGGGCGGCGAGTGTCCCGACGGCATGACGTGCTCGCCGTACGACGAGCCCGACGGTGGGTCGCGGTGGCAGTGCCGCCTGGATGGTCCGACGCCGCCCGGCGGTCCATGTGAGCGCGCCGATGACTGCGCGGACGGGCTGTGCGTCCGAGGGGCCGACGGGGCGTCCACGTGTACGCGCCTTTGCGACGCTCGCACCCCCGCGTGTACGTGCGGCCGCATTCCCGGCATCGACGTCGCGCTGTGCACCGACGACCTCGAGGGGTGAGCAAGCGCTGCGTGGGCGCTTACGGAAGCAGCGTCGCGAGGGTGGCTTCGACGCTGGCGAGTCCAGGCTCGGTATCGGCGAGCGCGATGGTGCCGTCGGTGTCGATGACGATGTGCAGCGGGAACACCTTGTTCGGCACGCGGTAGCGGCGGAACGCCTGCGAGTCGATGTCGAGGACGACGGGGAAGCTGAGCGAGGACTCCGCCGCGATCGTGTCGGCGTAGGCGGTCCGGTGTCCCTTGTTCACGCCGACGATCACGAGGTCGTCGGTGGAGTAGTTCGGAACCATCTCCGCCTCGATCACCGGGAACTCCTCCGAACACGTGGAGCAGCCGAAGTCGAACAGCTTGAGAAAGATGACTTTGCCGGCGTGGTCGCTCAGGCGGAAGGGCTCCCCGTCGAGCGTCAGCCCGGTGAAGTCCGGTGCCATCTCTCCCACGACCGGTCCGGGCGGGTTGCCCTCGAGCGGGACCTCCAGGGTGGGCTGGTCGGGGTCGTTGGTCTCGAGGACCATCGTTCCGGTCTGCATGCCGCCCTCTGTCGCCTCGAACGTGAGCGAGATCGACGTGCTCGCGCCAGCGGGAAGGATGTATTGCCCCTCACAGCTCGACGCCTCCAGCGTTGCGGTGTCGAAGGTGGCGGTGAACGGCCCGTCGGCGTCTACTTCGCGGAGCAGCAGGTCTCCACCGCCGGTGTTGCGCAGCACGTACAGGCCCTCGACCGACTCGCCAGGGTCGCCGAACAGCTGCAGCGAGGGGGCGTCCACGGTGAGGTCCGGCGCGCCGACCGGGTCTCGAAGCTGGAGCTCCGCGACGCCGAGGTCGTCGCCCGCAGCGAAGCCCGAGCCGACTGGCGACAGCGTCCGAATCCAGGCGCCGGCGATTGCACCGCGATCGTGGCGGGGCTCCGAGGACAGCCGACGTAGGCCGTCCGCCTCCAGCACGTGGCGAGAGATCGCGTGTCCCTCGGCGATGAACGCGTGCCCGGAGACGAGCAGCGCGTCGACCACGACGCCTTCGGTCGGCCCGACCGCCAACGACTCGAGCCCGCCCTGAGCACGGACCCAGTCCCATCCTTGGGCGCCGCGCAGCACGATGGCCTCATCGCCAAAGGCCCGGACGCCGAGCGCCGGGGAGTCGGTTGCGAGGGTGTCGAGGACGCTTCCCGTGCTCGGGTCGAGCAGCCCGACACCGTCGATGCCCGCGGCGACGAGCAGCGCGTCGTCCGTGGCGGCGATGTCGAGCGCGCCCGGAACGTCGAACGTACCCGTGGACTGAAGCGTGCCGTCGAAGACGTCGACGCCCGCGTCCCCAACCGAGATGTACACGTTGCCATCGAGCGTGGTCAGGCCCGTGGGCGTGTCGCCGGTGGTCGCGGACTCGGCCAGCCCGCCCTCGAGCGTGAACCGATGCACCGTGCCGTCCACCAGGGCGACGACGCCTGCATTGCCATCGAGCGACGCCACGGCGACGCAGGCCGACGGAAGGTCGAGTGGGCCGTCGAGCGATCCATCCGCACCGATTCCCGCCACGAAGCTGCCGCCGCAGGCCAGCGCACCATCGCCATGCGCGACCATGCGCGTGACCGAGCCGGGCAGGTCGACGTGTCCACCGAGCACGACGTCGTCCGGCGCGGGTGCGTCGCACGAGGTCTCGGCGCCGGTCCCGTTGGAGTCCCCACTGCTGCCGCCGGGGTCGTACGGGACGCCGCTGCCCGGGTCCGAGAGATCGGGCGCGCAGCCCAGAAGCCCTAGAAGGACCGTTTGCAGCCCGATGACGCCGTTTCGACGGCCGCCGCTCCCCCGCGCGCACCAACCCACGAGTCCTTGAGTAGCGCGACGGCCCAGAATGTTGCATGCCGATCGTACATCGTGAAAACGACGTGTCCGGGACGACGAAACGTGGGCTCGGTCGGTGGGGCCGCGTGCGAACATGACCCCGGAAGACATGCTGTGCACGATGCGATCAGCCTTACGCGGCGAGCCGTCGGCCGTTTCTCCGGGCGCGACCCCTTGCCGCAGGATGCGGGCGGTGCGATGCTGGCACTGGGGATAGGAAGGGAGGCTGGAGATGTTGCCGATGCGGCTTCACAGTGCCACCTCAATCATAGCGTTGGTCACGCTCGGGCTGTTCAGTCCGGGCTGCCTCGAAGAACCAGAAGAGCCTGACACCGTTGCCTGGAATGGCGGTGGTGGTCCGCCCGGCGGTGCCGGTGGCGGAGACGATGGCGGCGGCAATGCCTCGACGTGGGGCGGCGACGACGACGGAGGCGACGATGAGTCTGGTGGCGAGGACACCTGGGGCGACCCGGACTCCGATGGCGATTCATCGGCAGGCGACTCGGGCTCCGACCCTTCGGGGGGCGGCGACTCGGGCTCCGACCCCTCCGGTGGCGACGACTCCGGGGCCGATGACTCAGCGGGCGGCGACGACTCGGGCGCGGACGACTCGGGCGGCGACGACTCCGGTGCTGGGGATACGGGCGCCTCCGGGGACAGCCCCTATCAAGGCGGCTGGGACGTGGGCGACTGCGAGTCGGCTTCGGGACCCGGCGACACCATCGTTGGCGTCGACCAACACGGGGACGATGTCTACCTCCAAGATTTTTGCCACAAGGCGGTCTTGTTCGTCATCGGCAACTTCACATGAGGCGCTTGCGTCTCGCATGCCTCCGGTCTGGAGGCAACCTACCAACAGTACAAAGACCAGGGTCTCATCATCTACGCGGCGTACTACGCCGGGCAGATGGGCGGCCCGCCCTCCCAAGCCGAGCTGCAGTCGTGGGCGTCGACCCACGGGCACACCTTCCCGGTGATCTCGCTTCAGGAGCTCGGTGGTGCGGCCGAGATTTTCGGTAACAGCATCAGCGCGCCCAACGAGGCTCTGTTCGCGCCCGGCCTCGAGCTCGTCGACACGGGCTCGATCTCCGACGCGCAGATTCAGTCCGCACTGCCGTAGACGCGGCTACTCCACGGCCCGAAGCACGCTCACCGCGTAGGTGGTCGGGCTTTGGGCCGTCACCGTGAGGATGTCGAGCAGGCCGTTCCCGTCGAGATCGAGCACCGCCGTGCTCCACGTCGGGATTCCTTGGCCGGTGATCCCCGTGGCCGCCGCGTCGAGTTCGTAGGACACGCCGCTTTGGAACTCGGGACCCTCGCCGATGTTGATGATCGTGCGATCGGTGCGCCGCAGCGCCACGTCCGGCGTTCCGTCACCGTTGTAGTCGGCGACCGCGTACCCGGTGATTCGCTCGCCGGCGTCGATGACCGGACCCGGCTCGAGTCCGCCATTGCCGTCCTGCGTGAACGCCGACAGCGTCGCGCCGAAGGAGTTCTCGGCCGGCATGCCGTCGGTGCTGGTCAGCATCAGGTCCATGCGCCCGTCGCCGTCGATGTCCTCGAGGCGGCTGGAGGCTGGGGCGAGGTCGGGACCGAGCGTCAGGGACCCGATGTTGCTGAACGAGCCGCCGTCGTTGCCCAGGATGACGACCTCGAGGCCGTCGTCGCCGTTGCGGACGACCAGAAGATCTTCGAGTGCATCGCCGGTGGTGTCGGTCGACAGGATGGTCCAGGGGCCCGCCGGGGCGCCCGTCGCCGTGGCTGCGCTTGCCGAGTCGCACCCGCCAGCGTCGCAGCTGTGCGTCTCGAGCTCGCTCAGCGAGACGCCATCGGGCGCGAAGATGAGGTCGCGCTCCCCGTCGCCATCGACGTCGCCGAACCACGGGCCTGCCGGGGGCGTGGCGGTCGGCTCGTAGAAGCGAGAGAGTGTGCCGTCTTCGACCAACCATACGTCGACCTCGACGTCCCCGAGCGCGCCGTAGGTTCCCTGCACGAACACGCGCTGCGCCTCCTCAGGGCGGGACATCGGGCGCAGGCTCGCCAGGGAGACCGAGCGCCCGTTGGCGACCGGGTCGGCCGTATACGTGAGCGTGGTGCCGGCGCTGAAGATGCCGTTGTCGTTGGGGAAGAGGATCAACTCGTCCTCTTCCTGCGGGCCAGACTCGTCGCCGCGCGCGAGGATGTCCACATCGCCGTCGCCGTCGAAGTCGCCGAACACGACGTCGGTGGTGGGAACCGGGACGACCTGCTCGACCATGCACGGGCCTTCGCCCTGCTGCACGATGCAGTTCTCCGGGTCGAGGCCCGTGGTCATGACGCCGGTCTCGGCCCCGCCGGAGCTGCCGGAGGTGTCGGCGCCCGTGCTCGCGGTTTGGGCCGAGGTGCTGCCGCTCCCGTCGCCCTCGGCCGCGCCGCCTCCGTCATCTCCGCAAGCGGGCAAGCAGAGGCTGAAGAACGCGAAGTACGCGGTCGAACGGCGCATCGGGGGGACTGTATCAGGCCCGGCCCATGGGTCGAACCGGGGCCCGAGGCGCGTTCGGATCAGAACCAGACCGAGAAGCCGACCTGGGCGGCGATGTTGAGCAGATCGCCGTCTTTTTCGTAGTCGTTCTCGGTCGTGGTGTCTTCCACCGTCACCTCGCTCCGCGAGTGCGGGGCGGCGTAGTCGAAGGTGAGCCCGGCGTCGACGGAGAACGCATCGGTGATGAAAATGTGCGCGCCGCCCCCGGCGCCCACCACGGGGCCCACCGTGTTGCTGGTCGTCGATTCGGTGTCGTCCTCGTCGCGGGCGGTGACCGTCGTGCCGGTGACGCCGAAGCGACCTTCGACGTAGGGGCGGACGGTCTTTCCGGGCAAGAACAGGTAGCGGAAGTACGGGATCAGCTGGCCGCCGATGGCGGTGGCGCGGGTGTCGTTGTCCATCATGTCGCCCGCATCGTCGGCCTTCGTGGTTTCGACCTGAAACGCGAACCGTGCGCCGATGATGGCGTTGCCACCGAGAAAGACGTAGCCGAAGCCCAGCGACCAGGTTGACGGGGCGATGCGCGCGTCGATGGCGGTGGTGCGACCGAAGCCGAAGCCGAACGTGTTGAAGTTGTCTCCGTCGCCGTCGGGGTTGAAGTGGGTGAACGAGAGCGGCTCGGTCTCGCCGTGAAAGCGGAACCGCTTGCCGCCGTTCGTCGGCTTCGCGGCCGAAGCCTCGGGCGCAGCCAGTGCGACCAAGCCGGCAGCGAGGCCGGCGAAACCCCAGGTACACAGCGAACGCGTGGAGCGGGCGTGAAGCATGGCGCGAGCGTACGAGCCCGCACGTGCTGCGGGCAACGGATGCGGCGTGCTGCGATGCACATCGAGGTTGGCCGGCCGATCACTGTGTCTTCGCTCCGACGCTCTTTACAGCCTGAAGGTGGGCGCCCAGACTGAACGCACCTACCTTTGGGTGGAGCAAACACGGATGGCGCATCTGCGGAACTTCGAGGCGATGTGGGACGCGTATCCCAACCCGGGCGGCACGGCGGCGGAAGCCAAGGCAACGATCGGGGGCGCGGTCGATCGCGGGTGGATTCGCAACACGTGCGTCGTGCGGGTGAGCCGCTCCTTCAACGCCTCGGGCAACGCGATCCCAGCCGTCTCGGGCGATGAGATCTTCACTGTGCGGGGTGGGGACGGTCGAAACTACGCGCTCCGCGTCCACGAGTTCCGCCGCTACCTGCAGCGCAAGTACGGCCGCCCCGACGTGGAGCACACCTACGCGGCTGGCGAGGGCGGACCGGTCCCGGAGGGCTTTCGTGGCAAGCGTGGCGTGGTGGTGTTCGACGTCGAAGTGTGGCGCGACGCAACCGGGCACGTGGACCTTTGGAACGGTGATCGCTGTCGGCACGCCGAGTATTTCGATGTGTCCACGAAGGTCATGCTGTGGGAGGTCGACGAGGCCCCGTCGGGACCGGTGCTCAGCGATTCGGTCGGCGCGCGCGCCCGCAACCGAGACGACGACGTGCTTCTCGTTCAGACGCTGCTGCTCGAGCAGGGCTACGACCCGGGACCCCTCGACGGCAAGATCGGGCGCAAGACCATCGCCGCCATCCGCGAGTTTCAGCGTCGCTTCCTGCGGCGCCCCGACGGACGCGTCGATCCAGGCGGCCGGACGTTTCGCGAGCTGCAGGGGTTGTAAGCCCCGCGAGCGCGGCCGAGGGGATCCACTCGGCCCGTCGGTGTGAATGCCCCAACGTCCTGTTTTTCTTGCGTGAATCGGTCGGTGCGCGCGAAGAAATGTCACGGGGCGGTCGTCGATCGTGACGTGAAGTCATCGCTTGCAACCCTGCCCATCCTCGCTGCTCTCGCGCTGCCCGGCTGCATCATCGTCGCCGACGGCAGTGACGGTTCCGATACCGACCTCGATCGCGAGACCACGGTCTTCGACGACGACGACGACGCCGGCGCACCCGACCCGAGTACGACGGGTGACCCGGGTCCAGACCCCGGAGGCAGCGACGAGAGCGGCTCCGAGAGCGGCGACGTCGACGAGCCCGCGCCGGTCTGCGGCGAGAACGTGCTCGACGACCCGGGCTTCGAGTCGGGGACGCCGAGCGAGGCCTGGTCGGAGGTCTCCGCGCTGTTCGGGACGCCCCTGTGTGACGGCGCATGCTCCGAAGACGACAGCGCCACGCCGTTCTCCGGCGACTGGTGGGTGTGGTTCGGCGGCGTTGAAGAGTCCGAGTCGGCCTCGGTGACGCAGCGCTTCTCCGTCTCGGGTGATGCGGCGTATCTTCGCTTTCACGTCGCCGTGAACGCATCCAGTGGTACGGGCGGAGACCTGTTCCTGCTCTCGATCGACGACCAAGAGCTGTGGAGCCTCTCCGACGCGGACATCACCGAATACGGAGACTACGTGGAGGTCGAGTTCGACATCTCCGACTTCGCCGACGGGCAGATGCATGACCTGACGTTCTCGGCCGAGCTCGGTGGGGATGGGCTGACGAACTTCTTCCTGGACGACGTGTCGGTGTTCGCGTGCGACGACCCGGTGGATGAAGACGGGTCCACCGGCGGCTCCACGGGTGGCTCTTCGGGCGGCGCGGATGGGTCGACCAGCGGCGGCATGGACGACACCGACGGTGACGCGGCGGAGAGTTCGTCCTCCAGCTCGGGCTCGTCGTCGTCGTCGTCGTCGACCGGCAGCTAGGCGTCCGCGTCTGCGGTGGCTGAGGCGGTGGCGTCGACTTCGTGTGCGACGCTCATCGTCTGGCCGCTGCCGCCGTGTCGCGTCGCGATGAGCTCTGCGACGACCGAGACGGCGATCTCCGCCGGGGTGCGTCCGCCCAGCGCGAGCCCGATTGGGGCCCGGAGCCGGTTCAGGTCCGGCGCCGGTCGACCCAGGCCAGCCTCGCGACGGAGCACGCGGCGGACGACGGCGTGGACCTTGCGGCGGGACCCGATCATCCCGAGGTACCGATGCGGTCGCTGGAGGAGATGGGCCAGGGCGCGTTCGTCTCGCGCGTGGTCGTGCGTCATGATGAGCACGTAGTCGCCGGCGCCGAGGTCGGGCAGCGCAACGTCGAGCTCGTCGACGTCGTACGCCCCGGTCTCGAGCGCATCGAAGGCGGGGTGCTCGAGCATGTCCTCGCGCTCGTCGAGGACCCGGACCCGGAAGTCCGCGGCTGCCGCAATGGGGGCCAGCGCCTGCGCCACGTGGCCAGCACCGATCAAAACGAGCCGCGGCTGCGGCTGCAAATACTCCACGAACACCTCCATCGCGCCGCCACAGCACATTGCCAGGTCTCGGACCAGATGCGCCTGCACCTGTTGCGATCGCCCCTCTCGAATCGCGGCCTCGCATGCCGCGACGACCTGGGCCTCGATTGCGCCGCCGCCGACGGTGCCCACGATGGCGCCACCCTCGTGCAGCAAGAGCTTCGCACCGACCGACTGGGGGGCGGAGCCGCTGCGGCCGATGACGGTCGCAAGCGCGGCTCGTCGCCGACGCCCCTCGAGGACTTCGACGACCTCGCGCGCAAGCTCGGCCGCCGAGACGCCGCCGCGCAGGGGAGGGGAGTCGGTCACCGCCGCAGGCTACCAGCGTTCTGGGCGGGAGCTGCTACCGTGACCGCATGCGTTTGCTGCTGCTTGTGCTGTGCGGCGGTCTGGTCGCATGCGCCGCCGAGGACGACGGAGGCGTGTGTGACGCATCGGTGACGGGGACTCCTTCGGTCCACGTCGCCGAGCGCAACGCCGACGCGTTCTTGCCCGACGCGGGCACGCTCTCGGTGTTCGTCCCGCCGCAGGGCGGCATCGCCACCGAGCTCGACGTTCAGATCGAAGGCGTCGCGCTCGAAGCGGTGCAGACGCTTCGCTTTCAAGTCGCGGCCTCCGACGGTTCCGCGCTCGCGATCGAGCAGTACTTCGGCGAGGGATTGCCCTTCGTCTGCACGATGAGCGACGGACTGCAGATTCGAGACGTGCCGGTCGCGTTCAACGACGGCGTTCAGCTCGAAGACCTGGACGGAAGCCCCGTCCAGGTCGAAACCACCGTGACCCTGACCGACGGCGACCCGCTCATGACGAGCGCACGCGTCGACCTCGTCGCCACCGAATACTGACCCTGTCCTTCTCTCGAACAAGCAGCGAATCTCGGCGACTCCTCGGATAGGATTCGGGCGATGACCTCGCAAGGATTGCGCGTGTCGCTCGCCTCCCTCGCGCTTTGCCTCGCGTGCTCCGCCGAGCCATCGAAGGTCGCGGAGTCTGGGACCGAACACGCGGCGCGAGCCGGTGACACCACGCCGCCGAAGCCGACCTCGCTCGAAGATTGGGCACCCGAAACGGAGACCTTCATCGTCCTTCGCAAGCCGGGCACGCTCGCTGCCTCGGTGGACGACGCGTGGCTCCCACCGCCCGCGCCTCGTGGTCCGAACCCCGCGCCGGGATCCGTGAGCGTCGACGCCTCGGGCTGGCTGCGGATCTTCGCGTCGCTTCATGCCGCGGGGCTCGTGAACGATGACGCAGAGGCGCTCCTGCTGGTCGACCGTGGTGCCGTGGTTTTGCGGGGGTCTCCACAGACACTCGAGCCGCACTTTCGCGCAGTGGCTCCGTGGGCGCGGTGCGTTTGGTTCAAGGCGCTCGACGGCTACGCCAGCTGCGGTGTGGACGGGATTCCGGGGTCTTGGCCGGCGCCGCAAACAGGGCTGGCTGCTCGCCTGGAGCACGGGCTCACAGCGTCCGCGTACCCAAGTGCGGCCATCGTTGGAACGCTCGTGCGTGCGGGGACGCGGCCCATCCCTTTCGCGGCAGAGTTCGCCGAGGACCGGGTGTCCGTCGTGGTCGGGCTCGGCGAGGCGCAGGCGGGCGGGCGCCCGGTGTTCGTACCGCGCGTTCCCGAACTGCTGTCGACCATCGATCCTTCGAACGCGTTCTCATGGTCGTCCGGCGATGTCGCCGCGGTCGCCGACTTGGCGGACCTGTCCGACGCCCCCGAAGCGACCGCGATCCTCGATGCGGCGACTGGTGAGCTCTTGGTGGGGACGCCAAAGCGCGGACAAGGCATCGTACTTTCGCTTGGACTCGACTCGGCGCGCGACGGGCAGCTGATCGACGCCTCGACCTTTAACGCCGTGGCAAGCGGGCTCACGGGCGACGTCGAGGGGATGCGCTTCGAACACACGTCCGCCACGATGGACGCAGGGGGGCAGACGGCTTCGGTGCACCGCATACGGGCCTCGGGTGCTGGCGTCCCGGCGTGGATCGAAGACTCGGGCGTCACGCCGCAGCTCGAGTGGATCGAGAGCGCCGATTCGTTCGTCGTGGGGGTGGGGTTGGACGCTCCGGCTCGGAAGTCCGTGCTGGCGGCAAAGGCGAAGCCATTGACCGGGCTCGAGCCTCCCTCGGGGGTCCGTGAGGCGCTCGACGAAGGTCGCATTGCGCACCTGACATCGGTCCCGTTCGGACCGCTGTTCTCGGCGCCGTTCTCGGCGTGGGCGCGGTCGGTGCCTTCGTTGTCCTCGTTCCCTCGTCTCGCCTGGTTTCCGAAGGCGGATCACCTTTCGGTGTGGCTGGAGATTGAAGACGGTCGCTCGGTGTTCCGCGCCGAGCTCACCTTGGTCTCCGCCGACACCGACCCGGTCCGTGCCGCGCTGCAGGCTTCGAGCACTGCGTGGGCGAAGGGAGATGGACTCGTCGAGGCCTACGCAGCGCTCGAGAAAGCCGTGGGGACGCCGGTTCCGGCCACGATCGCGAGCCGCATCGACGCTCGACCCGCGGTCATCCGTGACGGGATCGCGAGCGTGCTCGTGGCCATCATGGGGCCGGGCGCGCCGCTGCTCGTCGTGCGGGGGTCTGGGGCCGGCTGAGTTCGCCTGCCCACGTGGCGATGTCCGGGGCAGCGGTCCAGGCCCGCGGTTTCGGGGCTCGGCCGTGGAGCGCTTCATGGAGCGCCTTCTGCAGCGCGGCGCCATCGTCCGGATCGACCCACGTCGCGCTGCCCTGGGCCAGCGCGCCCGTGCTCGCCTTGGTCCCGACGACGGGTAGGCCGGCCGCGAGCGCACGTGCGACTGCGCGCGGGTGGGACTCGAGCGAGCCGAGGCTGAGCACCGCCGCAACGCCCTGCAGCGAGGGTGCGGACGACAGCTCGACGCGAGGGTGTTCGGCGAGCGATACGGGCTCGACCACGTCGACACGCTGCGCGCGGATCTTGAGCGCCGGCATGGCGCGAAGAAGCGCCGGGAGATGCATCGCGCCGCCTCGGGCGAGCAGCGGCCCCGCGAACAGCACGGTGTCGCCACCATCCGCGTCGACGGTGGGCGCCGTCGTGGGGAGTCGCAGCACCGGGCCTCGGTCAGCGAGGCGTGCGGCCGCGACCCGTCCCCGCACGGCGATGGCGTCGGCCTGCCACCGCTCGGCTCGCTGGGCGACGTGGTCTGTGAAGCGCGGTCGATGGTTGTTCAAAAACGCGGCCTGCGGGTGCTGGCGCGCAAGCGCATCGAGGCCATCGACGAGGCCGTCGAGGTCGGGCTGGTCTTCGAGCAGGAGGTGCCGGCTGTCAGGCGTCGCCGCAAAGACCCGGCGCGCGGCGAAGCTGGGGGCGATGACCACGGCGGGTGTCCGCCGTCGCGCGAGGTGGGCTGCCGCGGCGTACCCCGCCATGGCGCGCAGCTGGAACCGTGCTGCAAAGGTGGGCGCGGCCTTGCCCCGGGCGTACGCGCGGGCCGCCAGCTCGGCGGCGGTGAACCATGCGCGCCCGCCTGCATATCCGAGGCGGCGGCGGACGAAGCCGACCCGACGCGCGACGCGAGGCAGCCGGTCGGGCAGGGCCCAGGGGGCAAACACCTCCACGTCGTAGGCGCCTTCGAGCTGGGCCACGAGCGGGGCCAGCCAGTCGACGGGCTCCGGGGCGACGATGAACGCCTGACGCTCAGCTGCCCCGGTATCGACCACAGCCGTGCTCCTGGCAGGTGTCACAGTTGCGGGTCGGGTGGGCGATCAGCCGCTTGCGGTCCCGACCGATCACCTCGAGACGCCGACCGGCATGGGCTGGCCGTCGACGCGTGATCGTGGCGTGCAGGGTTGGGCCGTCGGCGCCGCAGGCCCGCTGAGGCTCCGAGACGTGAACGTCCGCAGCGTCGGTCTTGCGGTCGCTTGCAATGCTCAACCGCAGACCTGCCGCATCCACGCGGGCGCTCAGCCGAAGCACCCCCTGCCGCGGTGCGAAGCGAAGGTCGACGTAGGGCCACTTCACCGTCGCGTCGACCCGTCGGCGCAGTGGCGCGTCGGGCCCACGGTCGACCGCGAGCGTGTGGGCGTGGCGCTCGAGAATCTCGCAGTCGGCACGCAGCGCAAGGTCGAACAGGGCGTCGCTGAGGGCACAGATACCGCCGCCGACTGCGGGCACGATGCAGCCGCCTTCGAAGTGCGCGCCTTCGACGAAGCCACGGGCGGCGTCGAGCCGGCCAACGGTGCGCCAAAACGAGAATGGGCGCTCGACCGTGATGCCCACGCCGTCGAGCGCGGCCGCGGCGAGCGCGAGGTTGTGCCAGCGACCCGCTTCCAGTCGAGGCCCGAACGATGACGCCCGACGTGGGACGTGGACCTCAGCGACCGCGTGCGGCGTTGCGTCGGCGCCAATGCGCGTGGGGTGGGGGAACCGCTCCCGCTGCAGAGCCCACTGCGCCAGCCGCTTCGCCGACAGCCCTGCAACCCGCACCGCAAAGTCGACGCGTTCGAGCGTGGACCAGGGACCGGACGAGGCGGGCGAGCGGCGCATGCAAACCTAGGACGCACGATGCGTCCAAACGATTCCATACAAGGTCGGCTGCATCGTGACTAGGCGCGTTCCCGCGCGCGGACTCAGCCCTCGGGCGTGATCTCGTCGCACGTCTGCGCGACGACCTGGCCCAGCGCTTCGCCGATCACCGCGCTGTAGTCCGGAGTCAGCCCGAAAAACGAGCCGATCTCGCCCCACGTGGGGTCCTCGCCGAACGATGCGTCGTAGCTGTACGCAGCGTTTTGCTCGGGCGTGCAGACCTCCGAGAAGATCCCCGCGGTGATGATGCAGTCGGCACCGTCGCACTCGGTCTTTGCATCGAGGGTGAGGTCGACGAGGTTGTCGAGGGTGTCGAGTCGGGGAGGCTCGGAACAGGACCCACACAGCTTCACGGCGGGCAGAATTGACCGAAGGCGCGGCATCTCGGGGTCCGAGTGCGCGCGCCTTCGAGAGGCGGGTCAATCAATCTGACCCGTCCGAGCGCTACTTCTTGAACTGCGCGGTCTCGGTGGAGTGCTCCATCGCGAGCGTCGAGCTCTTGCCGGCGCTGAGGATGGTGCTGACGGCGTCGAAGTAGCCGGTGCCGACTTCGCGCTGGTGGCGGGTCGCGGTGTAGCCGTTCACCTCGGAGGCGAACTCGGCGTCCTGCAGCTTGGCGTACGCCGCCATGCCGTCGGCCTTGTAGCCGCGGGCCAGCTCGAACATGCCGTAGTTGAGCTGGTGGAAGCCGGCGAGCGTGACGAACTGGAACTTGTAGCCCATGGCGCCGAGCTCACGCTGGAACTTGGCGATCGTCGCGTCGTCGAGGTTCTTTCGCCAGTTGAACGACGGCGAGCAGTTGTAGGCGAGCATCTTGTCGGGATGGTCGCGACGGATCGCCTCGGCGAACTTCTTCGCGTCGTCGAGGTCGGGCGTCGAGGTCTCGCACCAGACGAGGTCGGCGTACTTGGCGTAGACCTTGCCGCGGGAGATGGCCTGGTCGAGGCCGCCTTTGATCTGGAAGAAGCCCTCGGGCGTGCGCTCGCCGGTGATGAACTCGCGGTCGCGCTCGTCGACGTCGGAGGTCAGCAGGCGCGCGCTGTCGGCATCGGTGCGGGCGATGATCAGCGAGGGCACGCCCTCGACGTCGGCCGCGAGGCGAGCAGCGGTGAGCGTCTTGACGAACTGCTGCACCGGGACGAGCACCTTGCCGCCGAGGTGACCGCACTTCTTCTCGGAGCTGAGCTGGTCTTCGAAGTGCACGCCGGCGGCGCCCGCTTCGATCATCCACTTCATGAGCTCGTAGGCGTTGAGCGGTCCACCGAAGCCGGCTTCGGCGTCGGCGACGATCGGCGCGAGCCAGTGCTGCGTGGTGTTGCCTTCAGCGCTCTCGATTTGATCGGCACGAACCAGCGCGCGGTTGATGCGACGCACCAGCTCGGGCACCGAGTGCGAGGGGTAGAGACTCTGGTCGGGGTAGGTCTGCCCCGCCTGGTTGGCGTCGGCCGCGACCTGCCAGCCGCTCATGTAGATGGCCTTGAGTCCGGCGCGGACCGACTGGACCGCTTGGCCGCCCGACAGCGCACCGAGGCTGTTGACGTAGTCCTCGGTGTGCAGGAGTTCCCACAGTCGCTCGGCGCCCAGGCGCGCGAGGGTGTGCTCGACGACCACGGAGCCGCGCAGTCGCTGCACGTCTTCGGTGGAGTAGGGCCGCTCGATGCCCTTCCAGCGCTCGTCGTTGAAGGTCAGGGCGGAGGTGGTCTTGGTCGTGTAAGACATCGGTTCGTCGCTTCTGTGCTTGGTAGGGACTTGGTGGGGGATCGCGTGGGGTGATCAGGCCTGCGTGGAGACGATGTGCTCGTAGGCGGGCAGGGTGAGGAAGTCTTCGAGTTTGTCGGCGGTCGAGATCGACTCGAACAGCTGACGGGCCAGAGGGAACGCGCCACCCTCGAAGCGGGCGTCGCCGACCTCGCCGCGGATGGTCTGCATCTCGTCATCGATGACGGCGGCGAGTCGCTGCGGCGTGACGGGGGATCCGCCCACGTCGACGCCGTGCTTGATCCACTGCCACACCTGGGCGCGGGAGATTTCGGCCGTGGCCGCGTCCTCCATGAGGTTGTACAGGGGCACGCAGCCGTTCCCGCGCAGCCAGGCTTCGAGATACTGGATGCCGACGCGCACGTTGAGCCGCAGGCCCGCTTCGGTGCGGTTGCCCTTGGGTGCGGCGACCAGTGCCTTGGCGTCGGCCGTGACGTCGTCGCGAGATTTGTCGATCTGGTTGCGGCTGGGCATGTGCTCGTCGAACACCTCGCGCGCGACCGGAATGAGCGCGGGGTGAGCGACCCACGTCCCGTCGTGGCCGTTCTCGACCTCGCGAAGCTTGTCGGCCTTGACCTTGGCGAGCGCCGCGCCGTTGGCCGCGTCGTCGTTCTTGATCGGAATCTGGGCCGCCATGCCGCCCATCGCGTGAATGCCTCGCTTGTGGCAGGTCTTGATGACCAGCTGCGAGTACGCGGCCATGAACGGCTGCGTCATGCCCACTTCACCGCGGTCGGGGAGCACGTAGTCAGCGTGGTTCTGCAGCGTCTTGATGTACGAGAAGATGTAGTCCCACCGACCGCAGTTGAGGCCCGCCGAGTGGTCCCGAAGCTCGTAGAGGATCTCGTCCATCTCGAACGCCGCAGGGAGCGTCTCGATGAGCACGGTGGCGCGAATGCTGCCCTGCGGGACACCGAGCGCGTCCTGGGCGTGGACGAACACGTCGTTCCACAGCCGCGCCTCGAGGTGGCTCTGCAGCTTCGGCAGGTAGAAGTAAGGGCCCGAGCCGCGGGAGAGCAGCTCCTTGGCGTTGTGGAAGAAGAACAGGCCGAAGTCGACGAGGCCACCCACGGCCGGTTCGCCGTCGACGACGATGTGGCGCTCGGGCAGGTGCCAGCCGCGAGGGCGGACCAGGAGCGTCGCCAGGCCCTCGGACCTCAGCGCGTAGCTCTTGCCGCGCTTGGCGTCCTCGAAGGTCAGCGTACGACGCACGGCGCCGAAGAGCGCCTTCTGACCGGCCATCTGGTTCTCCCACGTCGGTGCGTTGGAGTCCTCGAAGTCGGCCATGAACATGTTCGCGCCCGAGTTGAGCGCGTTGATGATCATCTTCGGGTCGACGGGGCCGGTGATCTCGACGCGGCGGTCCTTGAGATCCTCGGGGATGGGGGCGACGGTCCAGTCGCCCTCGCGCACCGACTTCGTCTCCGGGAGGAAGTCCGGCAGCGTGCCGCCGTCGTACTCGGCCTGCACGCGCACTCGGCGCTGCAGAAGCTCCTTCACCCGAGGACGGAACGTCCGCACCAGGGTTTCCACGAAGGCGAGCGCCTCCGCAGTGAGGATGGATTCGTGCCCCGCGAGGGAGCCCAGGACCTTCAACCCGTCGGTCTGCGTCATCGTGATGCCTCGAACGCGCGTGCGCGTGACCGGGGACGACCCGGCGCTTGTATATGTTTTACAAAACGTCGCTCGCGTCAACCGGCAAAAATGCACCGGTGTAAGGCGTGTATTGGTGCATTTTGGGACAGTGCGTGAAGGTTGTAAAGCTTGTAAAAGAATCTAAGGTGCCCAAGGACGCTTCCAAACTCGGTGCTCGCGTCCGCGAAATGCGGAAATCACGCGGACTGACGCAGGTCGAACTCGCGCGTCGGCTCGAGATCTCCGCCAGCTACCTCAACCTGATCGAGCACCAGCAGCGCTCGCTGACGGCGCCGCTGCTGCTTCGGCTGGCGAAGGAGTTCGAGCTCGACCTGGCGGCGTTTGCCGCGGATGGCGACGACCAGCTCATGCCGGACTTGGCGGAGGTGCTCAGCGACCCGGTGTTCTCGAGCGGGGCACCGAGCCAGGCCGAGCTGCGGGACTTCGTCGATGCGTCGCCCACGCTGGCGCGTCGCTTGGTCCAACTCTTCCGGGCATACAAAGAGGCAAGCGAGTCTGCGGACTCGCTCGCGTCGCGGATCTACGATGGCCACCAGAACGTCGAAGCCGTTGCTCCGGCCGGCTTGGCTTCGGAAGAAGTCAGCGACTTCATTCAGCGGCAGGACAACTTCATCGAGGCGCTCGAGCAGCGCGCCGATGC